>JAIXYF010000238.1 GCA_027490345.1 Novosphingobium sp. | reverse complement strand
GATACCAGTCCGGATGCTCGCGCGTCCACACATGGTCCCACCCGGTATGGTTCGCCACCCAATCGAGAATGACCTTGAAGCCCTGCTGGTGCGCTGCGTTCACAAGGTGCTTGAAATCGGCCATGTCGCCGTATTCCGGGTTCACCGCCATATAGTCGCTCACCGCGTAATAGCTGCCGAGCGAGCCCTTGCGCTCTTTCTTGGCGACGGGGTTGACCGGCATGATCCACAGCACGTCGACGCCCATCCGGCGCAGGCGCGGCAAGTGTTTCTCGAAGGCGCGGAAAGTGCCCTCGGGCGTGTATTGCCGGATGTTCACTTCATAGATCGTCGCCCGCTGCGACCATTCGGGGTGCTTCACCGCACTCACCCCATCGGTGATCGGCAAAGGCTGCGCTGCCTGCACAAGGCCGGGGAACGCAAGCAGAGCGGCAAGAGCGAGATGTCTGATCATGCCGCCACGGTGACAGCCCCCGGCGCGGGAGACCAGACGGTATTCGTATACGTTACCAAGCCTCGGCAATATCCACGAGCGCCTCGCGGTCGAGAACGGTCACGCGGCCTGTCTTGAGCGAGACAATCCCGCCCTCGGCCCAGGTCGAAAGCTGGCGGTTGATCTGCTCGCGCGACATGCCCGCAAAATTGCCCAGCTCGCCCTGGCTCAGCGCGATCTTGAGGCGGGCCTCTCCTCCTTGCGCTTCAAGCCCTTCGCCGCTCATCATCAGGCGCAGCAGAAAGCGCGCTAGGCGCGGGCCGGACGTATAGGCGCGGTCCGCCTCGATCACCGTGTTGTTTTGCCGCAGCCGCCGGGCCATCGCCTGCAGCAGCCGCATGGCAAGCCCCTGATGCTTGCCCACGATCTCGGCAAAGGCGCTGCGGGTCAGCCCCAGCGCTTCCACCGGCTCGATTGCTTCCACGCTTGCCGTGCGCTCGCCGCCATCCAGAAACGCGATCTCGCCCAGCACCGCGCCGCGCTCGGCATAATCAAGCACGATCTCGCGCCCGTTGGCCGCCACCATGCTCACCCGCGCCAGGCCCGAAAGCATGATCCACAGCGTGTCGCCCGGATCGCCCTGCCGAATGATCGCCGCGCCCGGCTTGAACGCCCGCACGGCGCCGCGCGCGCCGATATCGGCCAGTTCCTCTGGCGAGCAGCCCGCCAGGAGGCTTGACGCTGTCAGTGTCTCGGCAAGCGTTGCAGCGTCCACAAGAAACTCCCCCTCAAGCCGCGCTGTCTAGCCCGCCTCGCGCCCGCTTGGCCAGATCAAAGCGGTTTCATCAGACCAGACGGGCCTGCTTCACCGCCGCACCGATAAAGCCTTTGAACAAGGGGTGCGGATCGAACGGGCGGCTTTTGAGCTCGGGATGGAACTGCACACCGATGAACCACGGATGGTCGGGCCGCTCGACGATTTCAGGCAGCAGCCCATCGGGCGACATGCCCGAGAACACCAGCCCCTCGTTCTCCAGCCGCTCGCGGTATGCCACGTTCACTTCGTAGCGGTGGCGGTGGCGCTCCTGAATCACAGTCGCCTCATAAATCTGCGCAACATGGCTGTTGCCCGAAAGCTGCGCCTCATAGGCGCCCAGCCGCATCGTGCCGCCCAGATCGCCGCCGGCTGCCCGCGTTTCCAGCCCCTCGGGCGTCATCCATTCGGTGATGATGCCCACCACCGGTTCCTGCGAAGGGCCAAATTCGGTCGATCCTGCGCCGGCAATTCCGGCCAGATTGCGCGCGCCTTCGATGCAGGCCATCTGCATGCCAAGGCAGATGCCGAAGAAGGGCACGCGCCGTTCGCGGGCAAAGCGCACGCTGGCGATCTTGCCTTCGGTGCCGCGCTCGCCAAACCCGCCGGGCACCAGAATGCCGTGCATCGGTTCCAGATAGGCGGCGATCTCGGCGTCGTCCTTTTCGAAGATCTCGGCATCGATCCAGCGGATGTTGACCTTCACCCGGTGCGCCATGCCGCCATGAACCAGCGCCTCGTTGAGCGATTTGTAGGCATCCTGCAAGCCGACATACTTGCCCACCACGCCGATGGTCACTTCGCCTTCGGGGTGCTGGTGCCGGTCAACGATATCGGTCCAGCGCGAAAGATCGGGGCCGGTGCTGCCGCTGTCGCCGCCGCTGGACATGCCGAAATGGCGCAGCACTTCCCAATCAAGCCCCTAGCCGTGATATTGCAGCGGCACCGAATAGATGCTGCGCGCATCGAGCGCGGGGATCACGGCTTCCTTGCGCACGTTGCAAAACAGCGCAATCTTGGCGCGCTCGTTCTCGGGCAGCGGCTTTTCGCAGCGGCACAACAAGATATCGGGCTGAATGCCAAGACCAGTCAGTTCGCGCACCGAATGCTGTGTGGGCTTGGTTTTCAGCTCCCCGGCGGCAGCGATGTAGGGCACTAGCGTCACGTGGACGAAACAGGTCGCCTCGCGCCCCAGTTCGTTGCGCATCTGGCGGATCGCCTCGATGAACGGCAGGCTTTCGATATCGCCCACCGTGCCGCCGATCTCGCACAGCACGAAATCGAGATCATCGGTCTCGTCGCGGGCGAAAGTCTTGATCGCATCGGTCACGTGCGGGATCACTTGCACCGTGGCGCCAAGGTAATCGCCGCGCCGCTCCTTGGCGATGATATCGCGGTAGATGCGGCCCGAGGTGATGTTGTCCGATTGCCGCGCCGAAACGCCGGTGAAGCGCTCATAGTGGCCAAGGTCGAGGTCCGTTTCCGCGCCGTCGTCGGTCACGAACACTTCGCCGTGCTGATAAGGGCTCATCGTGCCCGGATCGACATTGAGATAGGGGTCGAACTTGCGGATTCGCACACGGAAACCCCGCGCCTGCAGCAGGGCTGCAAGGCTCGCCGCCATAAGGCCTTTGCCCAGCGAGGAAACCACGCCGCCGGTGATGAAAATGAACCGCGCCATGGGAGTTGGGCCTTACCGTCAGAAGCTCTGGATACGCAAGCGGCGCCAGCCCGATTCGCAGTGGCAATCCACAGACATGGGGATTTGACCGCAGATGAGCGAGAACTCGCAATGTTGGGCAGTGGATTTGGCAGAGGGTTTGGCAGTGGCGTCGGTCTGCCGTGGGAGCGGTCTGAACCGACCGCCCCTGAGCGCGCCAACGAATCGCCACCGGGCCTGATCCGGCCCGGCGCCTCATTACTGCTTGATCTTACTGCTTGGCGCCCCCGGCCAGCGGATCGGTACCGGCCGTCTTCGGCGCCGCGCTGCCATTGGCCGCCGGGGGGGCCGAACCCGGCGCTGCAGGCTGCTGCTGCGTTGCGCCCACAGCGGCCGAACCCGGCGCTGCTGCAGGCGGTGCCAGCGGATCAACCGGTGCGCCGGGCGCCGTGCGCACCAGCGACGTATCGATCTCGCGGTTCGACGTCGTGCTGACAGCCAGCGCAGCCAGCACGATGCTGAGGCCCACGAAAGCGGTTGCCAGAACGGTGGTCGCGCGGGTCAGGAAGTCTGCTGCGCCGCGCGCCGACATGAAGCCCGCCGGGCTGCCGCCAACGCCAAGGCCGCCGCCTTCCGATTTCTGGATAAGGATCACGCCGACCAGCGCGGCTGCCACCAGCGCCTGAACGACCGTAAGAAAAATGAAGAGAGACATTGCGGTTCGCCTGAAAACTTGAGGCCGCATCTAGGACGCAAGGCGCGCCTGCGCAAGGGTGCTGCGGTAGGAGGGCCGGGCCAGAAGGACTGCAGCAGGAGGGCTGAGGCGCCCTCGCCGTCGCAGGTATCAAGGCCGGATCAATCCTCCGGCGCGGCCGCCGCCGCGATGATCGGCAGGAAAGCGTCCGCTGTGAGGCTCGCCCCGCCCACCAGCGCGCCGCCAACGCCTTCAGCGCCCAGCAAAGCCGCCGCGTTCTCGCCGTTGACCGAACCGCCATAAAGAATGCGCACTTTTGCCGCCTCCTCGCCGAAAATCGCGGTGAGCCGGGCGCGAACCGCCGCGTGCATGGCCACCACATCTTCCACCGCAGCCACCCGGCCCGTGCCGATGGCCCAAACCGGTTCATAGGCCAGCGCCAGCCGGCTGGCTGCCACGGCCACCGCCTCGCCCGCCGGGACCGAGCCTTCGACCTGCCGCGCAACCACGGCTTCTGCCTGCCCGGCGTCGCGTTCCTCCAGCGTTTCGCCCACGCAGATGATCACGCCAAGCCCGGCTGCCAGCGCCGCTTCGGCCTTGGCGCGCACCAGCGCGTCCGTCTCGCCGTGATCGCGGCGGCGTTCGCTGTGGCCCAGAATCACGAAGTCTGCACCGATATCGGCCAGCATCGCCGCCGAGACATCGCCGGTATGCGCGCCCTTGGCTGCGGTGTGGCAATCCTGCCCGCCCACACCGATGGCGCTCACCGCCTCGCGCAGCGCACCGAGCAGCGGAAACGGCGGGGCCAGCGCCACCTCGGCGTGGGGGTGGCGCTGAGCCGCGCGGTCAATAGCGCGCGCTTCTGCCAGCATGACCCGGCTGCCATTCATCTTCCAGTTGCCGACAATATAAGGACGCTGGCTCATGAGATCTTGCACACTTGCACGGGATGATTCCTTCTGATCCTTGCGCCGCTATCAAACCCGGCGCCGGTTTGCAAAGCGCGCGGCGCGCAAAGTGGGTGACGAAGTATCGGCAAAGCGCCTGCAATCGATGGCACGGCATCGGGCGCAGGGCATTGCGGGAAATTGCTTTGCCGCCTAATGCGCGAGGCGGACACGTTCCGCTTTCTTCCTTGCTAGCGACAGGCCCCGATGCTCGCCCTCTTCCGCTCCATCACCAAGTCCCGCTTCGGCGCCGCCATTGCGCTCGTGTTTCTCGGGCTTATCGCGCTCTCGTTTGCCGGCGCCGATATCTCGGGCGCCAATCTCGGCGGCTCGGGCACGGCCGACCGCGCGGTCACCGTGGGCTCCGAGAAGATCGGCACAAACGATGTGCAGCGTTCGCTGACCAATGCGCTGGAAAACGCCCGGCAGGAAAACCCCACCGTCACGATGAAGGCGTTCATCGCGCAGGGGGCCCTGGATCAGGTGGTCGATAGCATGATCGACCGCGCGGCCCTGCTCGACTGGGCGCGGCAGAGCGCGGTGGGCATGGGCGTGAGCGACCGGCTGATCGACAGCGAAATCGCCAAGATGCCCGCCTTCCAGGGCGCGGACGGCAAGTTCAGCCAGGAAACCTACAAGGCGTTGCTCGGCCAGAAGGGCATTTCCGATAGCCTGCTGCGCGATGATGTCGCCAAGGGGCTGATGGCGCGGCAAGTGCTGATCCCCGCCGGGATTGGCGCGGCCATGCCGCTCAGCGTGGCGCAGCGCTATGTCGCGGTGCTGACCGAAACGCGCGAGGGCGCGGTGCAGTTGATCCCCTCGGCGGCTTTCGCGCCCAAGACGGCGCCATCCGAAGCAGAGGTCGCCGCTTTCTACAAAGCCAACGGCGCGCGCTACCAGCGCCCCGAACGCCGCACGATCCGCTATGCGATCTTTGATGCTGCCTCGGTGCAGGCCGTGCCTGCGCCGAGCGAGGCCGAAGTGGCCAACCGCTACAAGCTGAATGCCGCCACGTATGCCCCGGTTGAACTGCGCGCCTTCACGCAAGTGATCGTGCCCACCGAAGCCGCTGCGAAGGCACTGGCGGGCGAAATCGCCGGGGGCAAATCGATCGAGGCCGCCGCCGCGGCCAAGGGCCTTTCGGCCAGCAAGACCGCCGCGTCCACGCGCGCCAAGCTGGATAGCGAAGCGTCTGCCGCCGTGGCCGCTGCGGTGTTTGCCGCAGAACGCGGCAAGCTGGCGCAGCCGGCCAAGGGCGCGCTCGGCTGGTATGTCATCCGGCTCGACAGCGTGACGCAGAACCCCGGCAAGTCACTCGATCAGGCCCGCGCCGAAATCACCGCCGTGCTCAGCGCCGAAAAGCACAAGGCCGCGCTGGCCGATCTTTCGGCCAAGTTCGACGAATCCTTTGGCAGCGGCACCGGCCTTGCCGATGTGGCCAAGGGCGCCGGGCTCACCATCATCACCACCGATCCGCTGCAGGCCGATGGCACCGTGCCGGGCCGCACCGATATCAAGCCCAATGCCGATGTCATGCCGCTGCTGCAGGCCGCCTTCGGCATGGAGCGCGAGGGCGAGCCGCAAGTCGCCGAAATCAAGGCGGGTGAGCGCTATGTGATCTTCGATGTCGGCCAGATCACGCCCGCCGCGCCGCCGCCGCTGGCTGACGTGCGCGAGAAGGTCTTGGCCGATCTTGATACGCAGCGCGGCTACGGCGCGGCCAAGGCCGCCACCGATAAGCTCATGGCCGCCCTGGCGAAGAAAGTCTCGCTGGCCGAAGCGATCAAGGCGCTGGGCGTGCCTCTCCCGGCTGCGCAGCCCGTCACCATGCCGCGCCAGCAGCTCAACGCCATGCAGCCCAAGATCCCCGCCACACTCCAGCTGATGTTCGAAATGGCGCAGGGCACGGCCAAGAAGCTCGATGTTCCGAACAAGGGCGGCTTCGTCCTCGTCACGCTCAGCAAGATCACACCCGGCGTGGTCAAGGCGGATGATCCGCTGATCGCGCGTGCCCGGACCGAACTGGGTGAGCTCACGGGGCGCGAATATGTCGATGAGCTGCGCGTGGCCGTGCGCGACGCGGTGGGCGTGAAGCGCAACGATGCGGCCCTCGCGGCGCTTCGCACGCAGCTTTCCGGCGGCCAGTAAACCGATGGCTGCGGCGGTGGATACGCTTGCGGCGGGCCTCGTGGGCCTGCTCCCCGATGGCGGCGCCGCAGCGCGCGCGGCGCTGGGCGAAGGCCGCCCCGCGCTCGTCTGGCGCAAGCTGATCGCCGATACCGAAACGCCGGTCGGCGCCGCGCTCAAGCTGATGCACCCGGGACGCGGCGATTTCCTGCTCGAATCGGTCGAAGGCGGCGAAGTGCGCGGGCGCTACAGCCTGCTCGGCCTCGATCCCGATCTGGTGTTCCGCGCGCAAGGCAGCGCGGCGGTCATCAACCGTAGCTGGCAGACGGACCGCGAGGCCTTTGCACCGCACCCGGAACCAGCGCTCACCGCGCTGCGAGAGCTGGTCGGCGAATGCCGCATCGATGTGCCTGCCGGTTTGCCCAAGTCACTTGCATGCCTCGTCGGCTATTTCGGCTACGAGACCATCGGCCTCGTCGAAAAGCTCCCCCGCGCCCCCGCCAGCGCGCTCGAACTGCCCGATATGCTGTTCGTGCGCCCCAGCGTGGTGCTGGTGTTCGATCGCCTATCGGACGAACTGATCGCTGTCGCCCCCGTCTGGCCATCCAGCGGCGCACCAGAGCGCCTCGTGGCCGCAGCTGCCGACCGGATCGATGCCGCGCTCGCACGCCTTGCAGATCCCGTCCCCGCCGATCCGCGCCTGGAAGCTGCCGAACCTGGCGAGCGCACCCCGGTGATGGCCCCCGCCGATTACGCCCGCATGGTCACGCGCGCGAAGGACTACATCGAGGCGGGCGATATCTTCCAGGTTGTCCTCGCCCAGCGCTTCACCGTGCCCTTCCCGCTGCCGCCTGCCGCGCTCTACCGCGCGCTGCGCCGCATCAACCCTTCGCCGTTCCTCTATTTCCTCGATCTCCCCGGCTTCGCTCTGATCGGCTCCAGCCCCGAAATCCTCGTGCGCATCCGTGATGGCGAAGTGACCATTCGCCCCATCGCGGGCACCCGCCCGCGCGGCAAGACCGAAGCCGAAGACCGCGACAACGCCGCCAGCCTCCTCGCCGATCCCAAAGAGCGCGCCGAGCATCTGATGCTGCTCGATCTGGGGCGCAACGATGTCGGCCGCGTGGCGGCGGCAGGCACGGTCAAGGTCACCGAGAGCTACACGATCGAACGCTACAGCCACGTCATGCACATCGTCTCGCACGTGGTCGGCCAGCTGGACACCACGCGCGCCGATTCCGTCGATGCCCTCTTCG
>JAIXYF010000021.1 GCA_027490345.1 Novosphingobium sp. | reverse complement strand
TTCATCCGCCGCGCGGTCGGCAAAGCCGGGGACTTTTGCGGCAACGCCGCCTTGCGGCATGGCCCAGAACTCGCGCGGGGCGCTGACTTGCTTGGCCAGCATGGCTTCGAGCGCAGCCGGATCGGCCTTGCAGATGGCGCTTTGCGCAGGGGCCTGCGCGATGGCGGCGAGCATGTGCCACGAGGTGACGCGCTGCGGCAAGGCGGCGGCGATATGCCCGGCATAGGCCCCGCCGCCGGAGATCGCGACAAGGGCGAATTTTTCCACGGCAAGGCGCGCCAGCACTTGCTGCACTTCGCTGGTATAGTCCGCGAATGTCCACGCCGGATCGAAGACTGTATCACCTAGGCCGTTGCGCTCCACCGCGATGATGCGGACATGCAGGCGGCGGCGCAGGGTATCGAGGAAGGCAACAAGCTCGGGCGCGCGGGCGCTGGTGCCGACACCGCCGATGAACAGCAGGGGGCGCCAGCCGGGCTCGCCGGTATCGGTGTAGTGCACCGTCCGGCCCTCGCTGGTCTTGAGGCTCTGCACCGGCGTGCCGATGGAATCGAAGCGGTCGGGGAAGGCGATGGGCCGTGCCTGCGCTGGCGCAGCGAGCGCGAGCAGCAGCACTGCCAGAATGCAGCGGATCATCGCACGGGTTCCGTTTCCAGATTGCGGTCCAGTTGCGGGATCATCGCCAGTTCTGCTGCAAGATCGAGATTGCGGCACAGCAGGAGATAGATCGCCGCCGAAACTGGCAGCCCCACCAGCATCGAGATGTCTGCGCCGCCCAGCGCGCGCGCTACCGGGCCGACATAGAGCGCCGTCTTGAAGAAAGGGATCATCGCGATAAAGCCCAGCGCATAGGCGGTCAGCCCCCGCCAGTTCCAGCGGCCGTAGATGCCATCGGCCATGAACATCGCGCGGATCGAATAGCGGCCTTTCCGCACGAAGAAGAAGTCCGCAAGGTTGATCGCGGTCCACGGCGTGAAGAGGTAGATCAGCACGCCAAGAAACGCCTCGAACCCATGGATCACGTTGTCGCCCATCGCCAGCGAGAGCGACAGCGAGGCGATGAGGCAGACGATGAGCGCGGCAAGGCGTGCCGGTGCGCCGGTCCGGATCGGCTTCACGCTGTCGATCACGCTGAGGAGCGTGAGTGAGGAGCCGTAGAGATTGAGCGACGTGATGGTGATGAGGCCGAAGAAGCTGCTGGCGAGCATGAACAGGCCAAAGCCGCCGAACATGGCATCAGCACTGCGGCGCAGGGCCACGACGATATCGGGATCGGTGAAGGTCGCGCCCGCAAAGGCGCCCACCAGCATCATCCACGTGCCGCCGATGAACGCGCCGCAGAACGTCCACAGAAAGGACGATTTGATACCCACGTCGCGCGGGAGATAGCGCGAATAGTCCGAGACATAGATCGACCAGCTCAGCTGATAGCCGGCCGCCGCGAAGAACTGGACGAGAAACAGGGTGGACTTGAATTCGCCCGGCTGGAGCAGTGCACCCAGATCGAACGCGGTGAAGAAGCCCACGGTGTAGACCGCCAGCGCCGCCAGCATGATGTAGGCGAGCACGCGCTGGGTCTTGTGGATGACGTCATATCCGATGCCCGCGACCAGCGCGGCGACAAGGCCGAAGCCGATGATCGCGGGCGCTTCGGGCAGGCCGACGAGTTCGTGCAGCGTGCTGGCGGCCAGCGACTGGTTGAGCGCGTTGAAGCCGATGTAGGTGAACAGCGCCACGATCCACACCAGCAGCGCGCCGATATAGCCGAACTGCGGGCGCGACTGGATCATCTGCGGCAGGCCAAGGTGTGGCCCCTGCGTGCAATGCAGCGCCATCAGCACCGTGCCCAGCGCGCAGCCGCCGATCACCGCGAGGCTCGACCAGAACAAGTCCAGCCCGCCGACTACGCTGATTGCCCCGGTGGCGAGCGTGGCGAGGTGCGCGTCTCCCATGAACCAAACCGGCCAGAGGTGGTGTACCTTGCCGCGCCGTTCGGCCAGCGGGACGTAATCGATCGAGCGGCTTTCAACCAAGGCCATGTGGTATGCGTTTCCCCCCTTGAAGCCTGCGCCCGCTAGCCCGGCATCCTAATCTGGCGGCCCATGCCCTCAGGCGGGGGCAGATGTGCCTGCCCGGCCACGAGGACCGCAGCGGCGGCGCGCATCGTATCGGGCGCGGGAACCGATTTCTCGGCTGCCGCATCGACATGGACGAGCATGTGTTCCGCTGTCGCGATCACGGCTTCCTCGCTCCCTCGCACCATTTCGTGAAACAGGTGCAGCCGCTTGCCATCGCAGGCCAGCACGCGCGTGCGCACGGCTACGCTATCGCCCAGCCGCGCCTGGCCGAGGTGGCGGATATGCGTCTCGACCGTGTACCACGAATGACCCGCCGCCACGTAGTCTGCCCCCGCGCCGATGGCGGCGAGGACGACGTCAGTGCCGTCGCCGAACAGCTTGAGGTAGCAATACTCGGTAAGGTGCTCATTGTAGTCGATCCATTCGGGCTGGACCGGCGTGGCGATGGTGAGCATTCGCCCGTCATCCAGCACGCTGCCGATGGCGGGGCCATCGCTTTCGCCCCTCGCCGCGAGCCGCGACCGGTGCGCGCGGGCAATCTGGCCAGCGGCGAAATCGTTGCGTTCGAGCGCGTGGGTCAGGTCGACAAGGCAATCGTCGCGCAGCTTCTCATACGTGCGCAAGTCGATGCCGCCCGCCTGCTCGTCGCTTTGGCGGGAAATCGTGTCGATCAGCTCGTCGGTCAGCTTGGGGCCGATCAGCTTGGTCCA
>JAIXYF010000009.1 GCA_027490345.1 Novosphingobium sp. | reverse complement strand
CAAGGTCGCCGATTTCACCGATGCAAACTTCACCGCGTCGCAGTTCCCCCGGCTCGATCCCCATCCGGCGACCTTCCAGACGCGCACGATCACCGCCACGACCGAGCTTGCGACGGGCCAGACCATCACGGCGAGGGACCCGCGCCCGGTGCGGGGAACCGGGACCGCCTATCTCTATGCCTCGGCAGATGGCAGCGCGGTCTTCACCAATCACGCCCGGATCGAAGTCACCACGCCGTCCGCGCTCTATGGCCGGTCAACCGCAGCGATCCTGCAGGGCGAGATCGGCTTCTTCTCGGCAGGCACGGGCCGCATCGTGAATGCTGCCGATGGCGCGCTCGTCGTCAGCGCGCGCGGCGATGTCACTGGCTATGCAGGACGATCGGGCGGCATCGATTTCACCAACGCCGGGCTGATCGAGGTTTCGGGCGAGCAGCTCGATTCCCCGTCCGATACCACTCGCATCATTGGGATTTCCATCGCTGACGGCACCGATACCCTGATTGCCAATTCGGGCACGATCCGCGCCTCGGGCGGCGGCACCAACATCGGCATCCGCGTTGATTCCGCCGCATCAGTCAGCAACAGCGGCACGATTGAAGTGACCGCGGCCGCCGGGCAGACGGCCATCGGCTATGAGGGCCGCAACGGCACCAGCCAGCTACGCAACACCGGCGAAATTCGCGCACTGGGCGCTGATTCGGCCATCGGCGTCATTTTCAACAACGCTGGGGCGAACCCGCTGTTCAACGATGGCATCATCGCCGCCTCGGTCCTGCCCGGCTCGTTCTTTGCCGGGGTCGGCGTGCTGGTCGATGATCCCGGCTTCAATCCCGCCGCGCCCGGCGTGTTCACCAATTCGGGCACCATCATTGGCGATATCGCCATGGTGTTTCGCGGCACAACGGCGGATACCACGGCGGAAGTGCTCATCAACACCGGCACGATCCAGGGCGCAGTGCTGAGTAATGGCGGCGATGATCTGATCCGCAATTCCGGCACGATGGATGGCCGAACCCTGCTCGGCTATGGCAACGATACCTATGATGGCGCGGGCGGGCAGCACCGCTCCTCGGTCGAAGGCGGGCTTGGCAACGATACGCTGACCGGCGGCGCGCGCACCGAGCTTCTGTTTGGCGAAGGCGGAGCCGATCTCCTCATCGGCGGCGCGGGCGATGATGTCCTCGATGGCGGGCTCGGTTCGGATGTGATCGATGGCGGCCTAGGCTTCGATACCGCCTCTTGGCTTGATTCCGCCGCCCCGGTGCGCGTGGATCTGGCGCTGGGCACCGCCACCACGGTGGCCAGTATCGATTGGCTGCGCTCGGTCGAACAAGTGATCGGCTCTCGCGGGAATGACGTGATCGTGGGCAGCGCGGCCAGCGAAGTCCTCATCGGTTTTGCCGGTAACGATACGCTGGATGGCCGCGCCGGGGCTGACGTGCTGTGGGGCGGGCGCGGGCGCGATACGCTGACCGGCGGGGATGGCGCAGACACGTTCCTGTTTGCGGCGGGCGACGGCGCAGACACGGTGAGCGATTTCGCGGCGGGCGATATCGTCCAGATCCATGGCTATACCGGATACACGGCGCTGGTGCAGGAAGCAGGCGGCCTGCGCGTCGTGCTTTCCAAGGCCGACAGCGTGCTGCTGAAGGGCGTGACGGATCGCGCGCTGGCACAGGCCGGGCTGCGCTTTGAAACCGGCCCGGCGCGCTTCACTCTCCCGGCAGCCTCCAGCCAGTCGCTCGTCTCTGATTCCGATGTCGTGATCGGCGCCGGGATCGCCGTGCGCATCGCCGATCCTGATCCGGTGCTGCGCGGCTTCTATCCGCCGATCCAGTCCATCGCCATCCACCTCAGCGGCCCGCGCGACGCCATTGGCATCGGCCTCTATCTTGATGGCACAGTGAATTTCTCCACCACGCTGGAGCCGGACCTGACCATCGGCGCATCGACCGTGGGCGATGGCTATTCGGAAAACATCAATGCCGCGCTGATCGGCAAGAACGGCCGGCTGGTTGTCACCGCGCAGCAGGGCAAGGCAGTGGGCCTTGCCTCCATCACGCAAAACGTCAACCATGGCACGATCAGCGTGACGGCCCATGATGGCGAGGCGAGCGGCGTGCTGGGAATATTCCTCGCCCGGCCCAATGATCCCGACATGCCCAATTTTCTGATCAACCACGGCCTGATTGCGGTGAAAGCCAGCGGTGTGGCGCGCGGCGTGGATCAGGGCCAGAACAGTTCGGGCGCGCTTTACGAAATCAACCATGGCCGGATCGTGGTGCAGGGCGCAGGCGGCAGCGTCGGCATCCAGAACTACATGAGCGCGCATCCCTCTGTCCTGCAGCCGGTGATGATCAACACCGGTGCGATCACAGTGACCGACACCACCGCCGCGCTCGATAGCGCGGGCCTGCAGATTGACGTGTCCTCCCGCGCGAAAGTCTGGAACAGCGGCACGATCACCGCCGATTTCGCAGTGCAGGTCATTCGCGGCTCGTCGTTCACCACCGCTATCGAATATAGCCTTGGCCTGTTCAACAGCGGCGCGCTCAATGGCGAAGTCGTGCTCAGCAGCTATGCCGACACGTTCGTCAACAGCGGCCGGATAACTGGCAATGTCGATCTCGGCGGCGGCAACGACGTCTACGATGGCCGCGCCGGGCAGCTCCTGGGGCGCCTTTCGGGTTATGACGGCGATGACATCCTGCTGGCCGGGGCGGGCGCGCAGGTCATCGACGGCGGCTTCGGCAACGATGTGCTCTCGGGCGGTGCGGGAGCCGATCTGCTGATCGGCGGGGCCGGGCAGGATGTGTTCCGCTTCGGCCCGGGCTTCGGCGCTGACGTGATCGCCGATCTGGCGCTGGGCGCGGGGCGCGAAACGATTGCCGTGAGCGGCTACACCGCCGCGCAGTCCGTGGTCCAGCAAGGCGATGACGTGCTCATCACGTTTTCCGCCAGCGACAGCCTGCTGGTGCGCCATGCCACCGTAGCCGCGATCCAGGCGGGCATCCTCCGGTTCGGCGCCGCCGCGATCGGCAGCTATTCCATCGGCGCCATGCCCGATGATCCGGCCGCGCCTGCGGGGCCGGATGTGCCCGGTGATGCCGGGATCACCTTCACGCCGGTGTTCGGTACGGCCGGGGCCGATACGCTGCCCGGCCGCAACGGCCCGGACCGCATCGACGGCCGGGCGGGCGATGACCGCATCGCAGGCGGCACCGGGGACGATCAGCTGCTGGGCGGCGATGGCGCAGACCGCCTCAGTGGCGAAGGCGGCGACGATGTGCTGTCCGGCGGCCGCGATGCCGACACGCTGGCCGGTGGGGGTGGTGCAGACGTGTTCCGCTATGCAGCGCTGGCCGAATCGACCGCTTTGGCCCGCGATGTGATCACTGATTTCGGGCAGAGTGACCGGATCGACTTGTCCGCCATCGATGCCGTGCCCGGCGATAGCGACGATCCGTTCCGCTTCATCGCAGCCGCGCCTGCAGCCGGAGAAGGCCTCGGCGTGGTCTGGTTCGACAGCGCAACCCGCCTGCTCCATGCCAGCACGGACGGCGATGCCGCCGCCGAATTCGTCGTGAAAATCATCGGCACCGCGATCATCGGCGCGGATGATCTGATCCTCTAGGGCAGTTGCAGGCAGAAGCGCTGGCCGTTCAGTCGATGGTCGATGCGCCGTCCACCACCAGGCTGCTGCCAACAGCGAACGACGAGCGATCCGAAAGCAACCACATCACCGCCTCGGCCACTTCATGAGGCTGGCCAAGGCGGCCAATCGGATGATTGGCAACGGCCGCATCATGCACGCCGGGGGTTTCAAACAGGGCTGCGGTCAGGTCGGTATAGATGAACGCGGGGCAAACCGCGTTGATGCGGATGCCCTGCGCCGCATATTCCAGCGCGGCGGTCTTGGTCAGGCCGACAACGGCATGCTTGCTGGCAACATAAGCGCTTTGGCCAGCCCAACCGATAATCGCCGCGGCCGAAGCGATGTTGACAATCGCCCCCCGCCCCTGCGCCTTCATCACGCCCAGTTCGGCCTGCATGCAATGCAGCACGCCCATGACATTCACATCCATCACCCGGCTGAAAACCTCTGCCGGATAATCGAGGACTTCGGCTGAAGCGCCGACAATTCCGGCATTGTTCACGGCCCCGTCCAGCCGCTGGTGATGCTGCACCGCCTGCTTGATCGCGGCATGAACATCGCCCGCGCACGTGACATCGCCCGCATGGCAGCTTACGCGCAGGCCCTGCTCCAGCAAGGGCGCCGCCACGGCTGCCATCGCCGCGGCGTCCAGATCGAACAGGGCAAGGTGCGCGCCTGCCGCACCCAGCGCTTCAGCAATCCCCCGGCCGATTCCTGCGCCAGCACCGCTGACGAAGATGGTTTGTCCCGCAAGGCCGCGATCATGGGCTGGCGCGATGCTCGTCATGTCGATTGGTCCCTCTCGTAGCGCCGCTGCCAGCGGTTTGGGTGCTGCGGGGAAGCAAACGCATGATCCCCGGCAACCGCTGCAGGATGATCGGGGCGAGACCAATTGGCCATGACGCCAGCCGCCAGTTTCTTACCGGGCGCCGCCATCGGCCACAGGGGATTGGCGGTGCAGATCAGCACCGCATCGCTCACCCCAGCCCCAGTTCCTCGATCAACCCGGCGCGCAGTTTGAACTTCTGGATCTTGGAGGTCGACATCGGCCACTCGCTCACCATGCGCACATGGCGCGGGATCTTGAAGCCCGCCAGCTTGCCCTTGCAATGCGCGATCAGCTCCGCCTCGCTGGCCTGCGCCCCATCCCCCAGCTCCACGAAGGCCGCTGCCACTTCGACATAGCGGTCATCCGGGATGCCGACGACTTGCGCCAGCTTCACCGCCGGGTGCGTCTGCAGCATCGCTTCGATCTCGGCTGCAGCCACGTTCTCGCCGCCCACCTTGAGCATGTCCTTGGTGCGCCCGTGGAACATGACGTTGCCGCCAGCATCGACCGAGCCGACATCGCCGGTGAAGAACCAGCCGTCGCGGATCGCCTCAGCGGTCTTTTCGGGCGCGTTGTAATAGCCCTTCAGCATGTGCGGCCCGCGCAGCACGATCTCGCCGCGCGCGCCGGGTGCGCAATCCTGCCCGGTTTCGGGATCGACGATCCGCATTTCCCAGTCTTCCAGCGGGAAGCCGCAGCGCCCGGTGCGAACATCGAAATGATCGTCCAGACGGCTGGTGGAAACCGTGCCTGCCGCTTCGGTCAGGCCATAGGTGCCGACCTGGATCGTGTGCGGCATCGCAGCCACCACCGCATCCTTGATCCAAGCGGGCTGCACCGCGAAATTGGAATTCATCACGCGCAGCTTGGAAAGATCGGTCGTCTGGAACGAAGCGTGGTGGATCAGGTCCTGCATGATCGTCACGAAGCTGGGATAGGCAATCGTCGCCCCTTCGGCGCCCAGCATGGCCAGCGCCTGCCCTGCCTCGAAGTGCGGCACGGTCATGTAAACCCCGCCCAGATCAAGGATCATCGTCATCGGCAGGATGCCCGCGATGTGGAAGATCGGCAGCGGCGACCAGACTTTGTCCGCCGCCGTGCATTCATAGCGCGTGCCCAGATTGCGGCTGTTGCCCACTTGCGCGCGGTGCGCAATCATCGCTCCCTTGGGCTGCGAGGTAGTGCCCGAGGTATAGAGGATCATCGCGGTATCCTGCGGATCAACCGCATCGATCCGCGCATCGACATCGCTTTGCGGCACCGAAACGCCCTGTGT
>JAIXYF010000487.1 GCA_027490345.1 Novosphingobium sp. | reverse complement strand
GCTGGAAAGCGGGTTTCACGCCGCCGCGGCGCGCCATCCCGGGCGGGTCGGCGTGCGCATCGGCTATGACGAGGCGCTTTCGCACCGCATGCTGGGCGGCGGGGATGCGATCCTTGTGCCGAGCCGGTTCGAACCGTGCGGACTGACGCAGCTTTACGGCCTAGCCTACGGCTGCGTGCCGGTGGTGAGCCGCACCGGCGGGCTGGCCGATACGGTGATCGACGCCAACCTTGCCGCGCGCGTGGCCGGGGTGGCGACCGGCGTGCAGTTTGACGGCGTGCGCTGGCAGACCCTGGCCGATGCGCTGAACCGGACCGTGCAGCTATATCGTCAGCCCGGTGTGTGGAGCAGCCTGCAACGTGCTGGCATGAAAGCCGATTTCTCATGGGGCCTCAGCGGGCAGGCCTATGCCGATCTCTACAGGAGCCTGACGGAAGCGCCATGATCCAGACCATTGCCACAACGCCGTTTGCCGATCAGAAGCCGGGCACTTCGGGCCTGCGCAAGAAAGTGCGCGTGTTCGCGCAGGCGAACTATGCAGAGAACTTCATCCAGTCGGTGTTCGATGCCGTGCAGCCCGCGCCGGGCTCCACGCTCGTGATTGGCGGCGATGGACGCTATCACAACCGGACGGTGATCCAGACGGCGATCAAGATTGCCGCTGCCAATGGCTATGGCCGGGTGCTGGTGGGCGAGGGCGGGATTCTTTCCACCCCCGCCGCCAGCCACGTGATCCGCAAGTATGGCGCCAGCGGCGGGCTGATCCTTTCGGCCAGCCACAACCCCGGCGGGCCGGACGAAGACTTCGGCATCAAATACAACATCGCCAATGGCGGCCCCGCACCCGAGGCGATCACGGATGCGATCTTTGCGCGGTCCAAGACCATTGACCGCTGGCTGACGGTGGAAGCTCCAGACGTCGATCTTGATACGCTGGGCACGCAGCAAGCCGCGGGCATGGCGGTGGAGGTGATCGACTCCGTGGCCGACTGGGCGGACCTGATGGAGACGCTGTTCGATTTCCCCGCGATCCGCACCGCCGTTGCAGGCGGGCTGACCATGGCGTTCGATGCGATGCATGCCGTCACTGGGCCCTATGCCACCGAAGTGCTGGAGAAGCGGCTGGGCTTTAAGGCAGGCACGGTGCGGGGCGGCGTGCCGCTGGAGGACTTTGGCGGGCACCACCCCGATCCCAACCGGGTCCACGCGCACGCCCTGTTCGAGACGATGTTCGGCGCCGATGCGCCCGATTTCGGGGCAGCTTCGGACGGGGATGGGGACCGGAACCTGATCGTGGGCAAGGGCATTTTCATCACCCCGTCCGACAGTCTGGCGATGCTTGCGGCCAACGCGCATCTGGCGCCGGGCTATGCCAAGGGGCTGGCCGGGATCGCGCGCTCGATGCCGACCAGCGCGGCAGCGGACCGGGTGGCGCAGGCGCTGGGTATCCCTTGCTACGAGACGCCGACGGGGTGGAAGTTCTTCGGCACGCTGCTCGATGCCGGGAAAGCGACGATCTGCGGCGAGGAAAGCGCCGGGACCGGATCGGACCATGTGCGCGAGAAGGACGGCGTGTGGACGGTGCTGCTCTGGCTCAATATCCTTGCGGTGCGGCGCGAGAGCATGGCAGAAATCGCGCAGGCGCACTGGGCGAAGTTTGGCCGCAATTACTATGCCCGCCATGATTATGAGGCGCTGCCCAAGGATGTGGCAGAGGCGCTGATGGCAGCGCTGGAAGCCTCTTTCCCTGCGCTGCCGGGCACAGTGATTGGTCCGCTGACCGTCGCGGCGGCAGACAGCTTTGCCTATACCGATCCGGTCGATGGCTCGTTTAGCGCCAATCAGGGGCTGCGCGTGCTGTTCGAGGGCGGCTCGCGGATCGTGCTGCGGCTTTCGGGCACGGGGACGGAAGGTGCGACCTTGCGGCTTTACCTTGAGCGCTATGAGCCAGCGGGCGGCACGCTGGACGCCGATACCGATGCAATGCTGGCTGATCTGATTGCTGCGGCGGAAGCAATTGCCGGGATTGCCGCGCGCACCGGACGGACCGCGCCCGATGTGATTACATGACCCTGATTTCGGTGCGCGCGCCGCGCGCCGAGGCAGTTTCGCTGTGTCTGTTTAACGGCGAGGCGGAGACCCGTGTGGCCATGACGCAGCGCGGGGATGACTGGCTGGCCGACGCCCCTCCCCCCGGCACGCGATATGGCCTGCGGGCGCAAGGCGAGTGGGCGCCAGAGCGCGGGCTGTGGTTCGATCCGGCCAAGCTGCTGGTCGATCCGCGCGCGGTGGAACTGAACCGGGCGTTTCAGTTCAGCCCGGCGCTTTGCGCTTATGGGGTGGATACGGCGCCGCTGGTGCCGCGCGCGATCTGGCCCGGCGCGTTGCCTGAGGTGCCCTTGCAGCCGCCGCATTTCCGGCGCGGGGGGCTGATCTACGAAGTCAATGTGCGCGCCCTGACGATGCTGCACCCCGATGTGCCCGCAACGCAGCGCGGCACGGTGGCAGCGCTGGCGCATCCCGCCGTGCTGGCGCATCTGGAGAAGCTGCACGTGAGCGCGGTGGAGCTGATGCCGATCACCGCGTGGATCGACGAACGGCATCTGCCGCCGCTCGGCCTCAACAACGCGTGGGGCTATAATCCGGTGGTGCCGATGGCGCTCGATCCGCGCCTGTGCCCCGGCGGGGTGGGCGAACTGCGCGAGACGGTGACAGCGCTCCACGCCCGCGGGATCGGAGTGATCCTCGATCTGGTGTTCAACCACACCGGCGAGAGCGACATTCTGGGGCCGGTGCTCAGCTTTCGCGGGCTGGATAACGCTGCTTATGCCCATGCGCCCGATGGCAGCCTGATCAACGATACCGGCTGCGGCAATACGCTGGATTTCGCCAATCCAGCGTTGCGCGCGCTCGTGATCGAAAGCCTGCGCCATTTCGTGCGCCACTGCGGTGTGGATGGGTTCCGCTTCGATCTGGCCACCGTGATGGCGCGCGCGCCCGGCTTTGCGGCCGATGCACCGATCTTTGCCGAAATTGCCGCCGATCCGTGGCTGGCGGACCGGGTCCTGATCGCAGAGCCATGGGACATCGGGCCGGGCGGCTATCAGCTGGGACGGTTTCCGCAGCACTGGCTGGAGTGGAACGACCGCTACCGCGACGATGTGCGGCGCTTCTGGCGGGGCGATGCGGGCCAAGGGGCTGGAGTCGGCCTGCTGGCCACACGGATTGCGGGGTCTTCCGACATTTTCGGCAATGACTGCCGCGCGGTAAACTATCTGGCGGCGCATGACGGGTTCACGCTGGCCGATACGCTGGCTTACGAGCATCGCCGCAACCATGCCAACGGCGAAGACAATCGCGACGGGCACGGCGAAAACTTCAGCTGGAACAGCGGCGCGGAAGGGCCGAGCGATAATCCGGCGGTGATCGCGCGCCGCGCGGCGCTCGCGCGGGCGATGCTGGGCACGCTGTTCGTCAGCACCGGCACGATCATGCTGACGGCGGGCGATGAATTTGGCCGCAGCCAGCAGGGCAACAACAATGCCTATGCGCAGGACAACGCGATAACTTGGATCGATTGGGAAAACCGCGACCGCGCGCTGGAGGACCATGTGGCCGCACTGGCCGCGTGGCGAGCGGCGCGCGATATGGTGCAGTTTCCGCAGGACGGCACATGGCGTGCGCTGGATGGGGCCGCGATGGATGCGGCGCGCTGGGAAGACGCGGCAACGCAGGGATTCCGCTGGGAAAGCGAGCAAGGAACCACGCCGCACCAAAGCTGGCAGATCGATCGCGTAGCCGCTTGCGCGGAGCCGCTTGACGAGCATTCCGCAGCAGTCTGACCCCGGGCGCAGGGCGCACGTCGCGGCTCTGCGTCGTCCTGTCGCAAGCTGGCGAACCGGGCCAATTCCGCCATAGTTTGGCCGCATCGCCGCTTGCAGAGAGCCCGGTGGATCGCCATCTGCGCCGCGCAAGGCCGCGCGCGCTGGCCGGTGCCGGAGATGATTGCTGCTCATGCCACACTGTCATGTCATCCCGCTGTCATTCGTGTTGACCGCACGAGCCGCGCCTTGCGGCAGCGCAGCATAAAGTGATACCGGCGCGCGCATGACCAGCCCTGCGCGCCTTTCGAGTGGCTCTGAACGCCGCCTGCTGGTTTCGATCCACGATGTTTCGCCGCGTTTCGAGCGCGAGGTGGACCTGCTGGCAGAGCGGCTGGCGCGCCATGTGGGCGAAGCGCGGTTTGCCATGCTGGTCATCCCCGATCACTGGCGCGGCGCGCCGATCGCCGGAAATGCCGCCTTTGCAGCGCGCCTGCGCGGCTGGGCCGATCAGGGGATCGAGATGTTCCTCCACGGCTGGAGCCACAAGGACGAAACGCCAGCGCAGGCTGGGCTGGCCGCGATCAAGGGCAAGCACATGACCGCGGGCGAAGGCGAATTCCTGAACCTGCCGCACGCCGAAGCGCTGGCGCGGATGCGCGAGGGGCGCGCGCTGGTGGAAGATGTTATCGGCCGCCCAGTGGCGGGCTTCATCGCGCCCGCCTGGCTCTATGGCGAAGGCGCCCACGCTGCATTGCGCGATCTGGGCTTTG
>JAIXYF010000169.1 GCA_027490345.1 Novosphingobium sp. | reverse complement strand
GCGAGGCACATCAGCGCGACGCCTTCGTGGCTGGAGAGCGCGAACTCCTGCACCAGCGCCTGCACGCCCCCAAGGTTGCCCTTATGGCGGGCCTTGGCGCGCAGAGCTTCGATCAGGGTGCGCGCTGTGTCGGCGATGGCCTGCCGGTCGGCTTCGGGCAGGGTGGCGGCGGTCAGCAGCGGGCGGATGGCCGCAGGCTCCGCGATGCGCGTGGCCGCCGTGATGGCGCGGCGCAGCGGGGTTTCGGGCGAAAGGCGCGGGGCGAAGGGCGGCGGAGTGGTCATGCGCCTATGATACCAGAGAGCGCGAAGGCTGTTTGCCTGATCTGCATCATTTGGTAGTCACTATGATCGAAGATGAGGCGTGTTTGTAGGTAATATGAATACTGATGAAACCAATGGCGGCCAATTAGACCGCTTCGACCGCGCGATCCTTTCGATTCTGGCGGTCGATGGCCGCATGCCGATCACTGAATTGGCGCAGCGCATCGGCTTGTCCAAATCGCCGACGCAGGCCCGGCTCAAGCGGTTGGTGGCGGAGGGCTATATCCGGGGCTTCCGCGCAATTCTCGATCCGCGCAAGCTGGGGCTGGATCACGTCGCCTTCACCGAGGTGAAGCTTTCCGACACGCGCGAGGCGGCGCTGGAAGCCTTTGCGCAGGCGGTGCTGCGCATTCCCGAGATCGAGGAATGCCACATGATCGCATCGCGCTTCGATTACCTGCTGAAAGTGCGTACGGCGGATATCCGGCGATACCGCGAGGTGCTGGGGGAGAAAATTTCAAGCCTGCCGCATGTGGCCAGTACGTCCACCTTCGTGGCGATGGAAACGGTGCGGGAATCGCATGATTGAGATCACAAAATCGGGGGTAATGAGAGGTAACAACGCGCTTGACTCCTATTCTCCCTCATAATGTGATCACATTATTGTTGACTTGGTGAGGGCGCAAATCTAGGCAGCGGGGGTACTTTTGCGAGTTCCTTGCCATGAATCTCCAGACGACCGACCGCCTCATCGATACGTTCTCCCCCGCCGCGCCCTATGCCGGGATGCCGACGTATTATGCCGCGAGCGCTAATCCCACGCCCCGCCGGCCTGAGCTGCTGGGCGAGGAAGTGGCTGACATCTGCGTGGTGGGTGCAGGCTTTACCGGCATGGGCGCGGCGCTGGAACTTGCCGAACGCGGCTACAAGGTGATCGTGGTCGAGGGCGAGCGCGTGGGCTGGGGCGCTTCGGGGCGGAACGGCGGGCAGCTGGTCAATGGCTACAGCCGCCGGATGCTCGAAGTGCGCCAGCACTATGGCGCGGAGGCCGAGAAGGCATTTGGCGCGATGGCGCTGGAAGGCCAGTCGATCATCCGCGAGCGCGTGGCCAAGTATGGCATCCAGTGCGATCTGCGCGCGGGCAATGCGATCATGGCGATGAGCAAGCCGCAGCTGAAAGTGCTGGCCGAGCGCACCGAGGAATGGCACCGGCACGGGCACACCCAGATGTTCCTGGCCGAGGGCGCGGCGGCGCGCGAGCATATCAATTCGGACCGCTATATCGGCGGCATGTTCGATCCCATCGGCGGGCACATGCATTCGCTCAACTATGTGCTGGGCGAGGCGGCAGCGTTCGAGAGCCTCGGCGGGCGGATATTCGAAAACTCGCGCGTGACGCATGTGGACCGGGGCGCGGAACCTGTGGTGCACACCGCCAAGGGCAAAGTGCGCGCGAACAAGGTGCTGGTCTGCGGCAACGCCTATCTCGGCGATGCCGCGCCCGATCTTTCGGGGCGCGTCCTGCCGGTTTCGAGCCAGGTGATCGCGACCGAAGTGCTGGGCGATGACCTGCTCGAAACGCTGTTTCCGAGCAACTATTGCATCGAGGATATTCGCTATATCCCTGACTACTACCGGCGCACGGCGGATGGCCGGCTGCTCTATGGCGGCGGCACGATCTATGGCGGGTTCGATCCGGCCTCGATCGAGGGCAAGATCCTGCCGCAGCTGCACCAGACCTTCCCGCAGCTGAAGGGGGTGAAGGTGGACTTCCAGTGGAGCGGCAATTTCGCGCTGACGATGACGCGCTATCCGCAGATGGGCCGCGTGTCTGACAGCGTCTACTTCTCGCAGGGCGACAGCGGCCACGGCGTGACCACGACGCAGATGCTGGGGCGGCGCTTGGCCGAGGCGATTGACGGGCAGATGACCAAGTTCGACGTCTTTGCCTCGCTTCCCTATATCCCGTTCGTGGGCGGCAAGCTGTTTCGCGTGCCCTACTGCGTGGTCGGTGCGTGGTATTACGGATTGCGTGACAAGCTTGGAATCTAAGGACGAATCCTGAATCTAAAGTGAGCTTTAGGTTCGATTCGTGTTCCCGATTCCTTTCAATGACTTCGTATGACATGCCGCTGAGGTGGTAGTGGCAACGCGAAGCCCGATGCTCTCTGTCGCCCCGTGCTTGACACGGGGCTGGGCTGTTATTCTGGCGCGGCGCTCACAAGAAAAGCCAAGGCCCGTGTCAAGCACGGGCCGACGATTACATCTGACGCTCCAGAGCGGCGGCGACCTTGGCGATCAGGTCGGGTTTCCAGTCATCGCGCGCGATATCGGGCCGGGCATCGCTCCAGCCGATCAGCATGAGCGACCGCATCAGCAGGAACAGATCGAACTGCGAGAGCACATCGCGCGGCAGCGCGCGGCGGCTGGCATAGCCGGTGAGGAAGCGATCTCGCAGTTCGGGAAAGCGGGGTGCGCTGGAGGCGCTCCAGAGGCTGACGGCCATGTCGAACACCGGCCAACCCCATGCGCAGTCGTCAAAATCGATGAGGCCCAATTGCTCTCCGCTGACGAGGACGTTGGCGGGGTGTGCATCGGCGTGGATCAGGATCAGCGGATCGGCGAAGGCGGCGAGGCGGGCGACCACAGAGCCGCGCGCTTCGGTGAGCAACTGGCGTTCGCGGGGACTGAGGACGGAGGCTTCCCAGAAGCGGCCCCAGAAAGGGGCTTCACCCACGAGGCCGTCTGCATCGAGGCGATGACGGGTGAAGCCGGTGGGGGGCGTCCAGCCTGCCGTCGCGTTGTGAAGTTCGGCCAGGAGCGCGCCGATACGTTCGAACCAGTGCCATGTTTCAGAGCCGCGGTCTGTGCCGATCAGGCTTTCGAGCGTTTGACCGGGATGCCACAGCGTCATGCCCGCAAGGCGGCTCCCCTCGGGGTCTGGCGTGGCGACTTCGGTGTACCACCCGCCGTCTGCGGTGCGGCGGCCTGTGGGGACGATGAGGCCCCGCTCACTCAGGTGCGCGGTGAGCAGCCTATCGGCTTCGAGCGCCGGGAGCGCGTGGTAGCCGGGGCGGTGAAGGCGCAGCGCCCAGATGGTGCCATCTGGCGCATCGGCGCGGAACACGACGTTTTCGCTTTTGCCGATGGGGTGGGGTTCAGTTTCCGCGAAGCCGAACTGGCGAAGCGCGGCGCGGGCGGCGGGGAGGTACGCTGCGATTTCAGGCACGCGCCGTCACGCGGTCGAAGGCGTCGAGGAAGGCGAGCGCATCTGCGCGCGGCAGGACGAGCGGGGGGCGGATCTTGACGCAATTGTTGAACGCGCCGTCGACCGAGGTGAGAAAGCCTTCGCGGCGCAGCGCGCAGACCAGCGCGAAGGCGTGCGCGGCGTCGGGCTGGCCTTGGGCGTCGGCAAATTCGGCGACGATGAACAGGCCGCATCCGCGCACGTCTATCAGGCCGGTCGTGTAGCCAAGACGCTGCTGGAGCGCGGCCTTGAGTTCGGCGCCGAGGGTGCGGGCGTGGTCCACCAGACCTTCCTCCTCGATCACATCGAGCACGGCGAGGCCGACCGCGCCTTGCAGCGGGCTGGCAGCGAAGGTGTTGAAATAGCGGGTTTCTGCGCGGAATTGTTCGACTACCTCGCGGCTGGCGGTGGTGGCGGCCAGCGGCAGTCCTGCGCCCATCGGTTTGCCGGTGACGACAATATCTGGCGTGAGGCCGACCAGGTCATAGCCCCACCATGCGCCGCTGCGGCCATAGCCGGCCTGCACTTCGTCGGCGATGATCAGGCCGCCCTCTGCGCGCACCAGCGCTGCGGCCTTGGCCATGAAACGCCCCGGGATATCGGGCAGGCCCTCGTTGGCAAGGATAGGGCAGAGGATCAGCGCGGCGAAGCCCTGGCCACTGGCTTTCAGGTCCTCGATGGCGGTATTCAGGCGCGCGACATAGGCATCCGCCAGCGCCTCTTCGGAAAGGCCGGGGCCCAGCGGTCGGAGCGTTTCGGGGAAGGGGATCGAACGCAGGTGCGGATGGCGCGTGTCCCCCGCCGCAAGGTTCGTCAGCGCGCCGACCATGGTATTGTTGCCGTGGTAGGTGTGGTTCGTGCAGACGATCCCCTGCTGGCCAGTGGCGATCTGCGCCATGCGCAGCGCGATCTGAATGGCTTCGGTGCCAGAGCAAGAGAACACGGCGCTCTGCGTGACGCGCTGAAGCGCGGTGAGGCGTTCGGCCAGCGCAATCGCCGGTTCGCTGAGGTAGCGGCTGTGGGTGTTGAGCGTGGCCTGCTGGCGCGCCATGACCTCCACCACGCGGGGGTGGGCGTGCCCGACGGACGCGACGTTGTTGTACATGTCGACGTAGCGGCGGCCCTGCGCATCGAACAGGCTCGCGCCAAGCCCACGCACCAGATGCAGCGGCTCATCGTAGAACAGCTTGGCTCCGCGCCCGAAGGCCCGGTCGCGGCGCTGGAGCAGGTCGCCGTCAGGCGTTGCGGAGGTACCAGTCATAATCAAGCGCGGTGACCTCGCTGTAGAAGCGGTCCTGTTCGGTGCGCTTAACGGCGCAGTACATCTCGACGAACGTATCTCCGAGATAGTCGCGCATGATCGGCGAGGCGTGGAGCGCATCGACGGCCGCGTACCAGTTGCCGGGGACCTGATAGGGGCTGTCTGCTGCGGCTTTGTAGCCATCACCGACGACAGCCGGGCCGGGATCGATCTGGTTCACCATGCCGTGATGGACGCCCGCGAGCATGGCGGCGAGCGCGAGGTAAGGGTTGGCGTCGGCCCCGGCGAAGCGGTGCTCGACATGGCGCGAGGCGGGCGGACCAGCGGGGACGCGCAAGGACACCGAGCGGTTGTTGACGCCCCAGATCGGCGCGGTGGGCGCGTAGGAATTGGCACGGAAGCGGCGGTAGGAATTGGCGTTGGGCGCAAAGATGCCGAAGGCTTGGGCTTGCGTTTCGCGCAGGCCGCCGATGGCGTGGCGCATCTGCGCGGTGCCTTCGGGGTCTTCGCTGGTGAAGACGTTCTTGCCGTCTGCGCCTGCCATGCTGAAGTGCAAGTGCATCGAGCTGCCGGCGGCGTGGCTGAAGGGCTTCGCCATGAACGTGGCGGCCATGCCCTGCGTTTGCGCGACGCCCTTGGCGAGGCGCTTGTACATCTGCGCTTCGTCTCCGGCCCGCAGGGCATCGGGGCGGTGGTGGAGGGTCAATTCGACCTGACCCTGCGCATATTCGGAGATCACCGCTTCGAGCGGGATGCCCTGAACATCGGCCTGCCGCCACAGTTCCTTGAAGAACGGGGCGAAGTCCTGAATGTCGGTCAGGCTGAACACGTCGATCAGGTGTGGCTGGGCCGATGAATGCGGCGAGCGGGCGAGGTGGACTTCACCGCGGGGGCCGCGAACGGGATCGACAAGGTAATACTCGATCTCGCAGGCGACGACCGGGGTTAGCCCCAAAGGCTTGAACCTTTCGACCACGCGGGCGAGCACATGGCGCGGATCGAGCTCGCACGGGGTGCCGTCCGCGTAATACATCGATGTGATCACTTGCGCGACATCATCGCCTAGCCACGGCGCCTTGACCAGCGTGCCGGGAACGGGGCGCAGCATATAGTCCGGATCGCCATTGCCCCAGACAAGGCCGGTGTCCTCGCAGTCCTGCCCGGTCACGTCTGCCACCAGCATCGAGCTGGGATAAAGGCGGCCATTTTCATAGATCGCCATCAGCTCGCTCTTTCGCACGCGCTTGCCGCGCGGGACGCCGGAGAGCGCGGTAAAGATCACTTCGATGAAGGCAATCTCGGGATTGGCGGCGAGAAAATCGCGGGCTTCAGCCGGGTCGGCGATCAGGGATTGCGGGGCGGTCATGGGTCTCGGCGGTCCTTGGAAGCTTTGTATCGAGTGGTATGGAGCGGGGCGGGGGGTGTCAATCGCACTTGGCTAGGTCGCGAATTTGTGATCACATGGGAGCATGACGGTGACAGATCTTGCGGTGGATGATGATGGGCGCACCTTGCACCAGCAGGTGCTGTCGGGGCTGCGGCGGCGCATCCTGCTCGGCCAGATCGAACCGGGGCAGGCGCTGACGATCCGTGGGCTGGCGGCCGAACTGGGCGTGAGCGCGATGCCGGTGCGCGAGGCGCTGCGCCAGCTGGTGGCGGAGCGCGCACTGGAGCTGATGGACAACCGGCGGGTGCGCATTCCGCCGATGACCATCGAGCGCTTCGAGGATCTGATCGCGGCGCGGATCGTGCTGGAAGCCGAAGCGGCGGCGCGGGCCATGCCCTATGTCACCGATGCCGTGATCGCGCGGCTTGAAGCGGAAGACGCGGTGATCAACGAGGCGGAGGCAGCGCGCGATTATGATCGCTGGATTTGGGCGAATTATGCCTTTCATTCGGTGCTTTATGGAGCAGCGGGGCATTCCGTGTTCCTGCCGCTGATTGAATCCTTGTGGCTGCAAATCGGCCCATTTCTGCGCCGCGCGATCCGCACGCTTTCGGGCCACTACACGGTGGACCGGCACGGCGAGGCGCTGGCGGCGCTGCGGAGGCGCGATACGATGGCGCTGCGGATCGCGATCGAGGCGGATATCCGCGACGGCATTGCGCATATCGGCAGCACGCTGATCCGCAGCGAGGCGTTGGGACGACAGCTGGAGGACAGCATGGCATGAGCGAGCAGGGCGGGCATCAGCAGGTTGGGCAACCGAGTCTGGCCAAAGGCGCGCTCTCTGCGCTGGAATCGACCATCATGGGGATTGCGGGAACATCGCCCGCCTTCACCGTGGCCGTGACGACCGGCACCATCTATGCCGCCATCGGTCCGCTTTCGGTGGGAAGCCTGCTCTACAGCGGCCTGATCATGCTGGGCATCATGTTCGCTTTTGCCAAGCTCAACCGCGTGATGCCCGATGCGGGCGCGGCGTTTGCGTGGGTGGGCGCGGTGTTTGGCCCGGTGTGGGGGTTCTTTGCCGGGTGGGGCCTGATGGTCGCCTCGGTCGTGTTCATGGTTTCCGCCACGCTGCCCGCCGCCACCGCCACTTTGCTGCTGTTTGCGCCCGATCAGGTGGAGAACACCCCGCTGGTGACGGCGGTGGCGGCGGTCTGGCTGACAGTGGTAACCGCTATCGTGCTGCGCGGGATCAAGCACGCCAGCACCGCGCAGGTGACGGTGACGGTGATCGAGGCGGCAATTGTCGTCGCGCTGCTGGGCGCGGCGGTGTTCTGGTTCGGTGCCAATCCGGCGCACGTGCCTTCGCTGGAATGGATCGCGCCGGGATCGTTCACGCCCCGCTCGTTTGCCGATGGGGCCATCGTTTCGGTGTTCTTCTATTGGGGCTGGGACGTGACGATGAACCTGGGCGAGGAGACCGAGCCCGAGGATGCATCCAAGGGAGCGTTCTGGGCGATGATCAACCTCATCATATTTTTCGTGATCCTGATGACGGTGGTGCTGATCGCGCTTTCGGACAAGGAGATCGCGGCGGCCAACACCAATGTGCTCTATGCGATTTCTGCCAAGATCTTCCCCGCACCGTGGAGCTATCTGGTCGTGCTGGCCACGGTGCTGAGCACCGTTGGCGCTCTGGAAACGCAGATCCTGCAGTTCAGCCGCAGCATGTATTCGATGGCGCGTGCGGATGTTCTGCCGCCTTTATGTGCCGCCGTGCATCGCGATTGGCAGACGCCCTGGGTGGCTACCCTGGTGATCTGGGGGCTGGGGCTCATGCTCCTGCTCGGCGCGTCGTACATGCCATCGGTCGCAGAAATCCTGCAAAGCTCGATCGAGGCTATCGGGCTGCAGATATGCTTCTACATGGGGCTGACGGGCTACGCCTCGGCGTGGCATTTCCGGGGGCTGCTGCGGACCGATCTACGCGAGGCTTTCACGCATGTGATCATGCCCCTGATCGGTGCGCTGTTCATGACCGGCGTCGCGGCGTGGGTGATCCCGACGTTCAGTCCGGCGGTCCTGTTCGTGGGGATCGGTGGGCTGCTGGCCGGTTTTGGCCCCCTCTTGCTGTGGGCGGCCTGGAAAGCATGGGTGCGGCGACCTGTAGCGGCCTAAGCCAGGGTCTCTGTAACAAAATATGCCTAGGTGTTAACCGCGTGTTCGGGCCGTCCTGCTAGCGCTGCTGGCTGGAGACCCGATCTTGAACGACGCATCCTTTACCATCCGTCCGATGAAGCAGGGCTCTCCCGGTGCTACCGTGGCGCTTGCCTCCTTTGCGGTGCAGCCATGGCGCGCGTGGGATTCGGATCAGGCGCGGGCGGTGTGGGACGCGCTGGCGGCGCGGGCGGGAACGCCCAATCCATTTTTCGAACATTGGTATCTTTTGCCGGGCCTTGCGCGGTTCGATCCCGGCGCGCGCGTGCAGATCGCGGCGCTGACGCGCGGCGATGCGGCCGAGGCGCTGGTGCCCGTGCAGCGGGCGCACCGCTATGGCCGCCATCCGTTGCCGCATCTGGCGGTGTGGCTTCATGCCAATGCCTTTCTGGGCGCGCCGCTGGTGGCGGCCGGGGCGGAAGAAGCGTTCTGGGAAGCGCTGCTCGATTGGGCGGACCGCAATGCGGGCATGGCGCTGTTTTTCCATCTGGCCGCGCTGCCGCTCGGTACTGCGCTGGCCGATGCTCTGCTGGCGCTCTGCGCGCGGCAGGGGCGCCAGGCCGCGCTGGTTCACCGCGAAGAACGCGCGCTGCTGACTTCCAAGCTGGCTCCGGCAGACTATCTGGAGCAGGCGCTGCCGGGCAAGAAACGCAAGGAGCTGCGCCGCCAGCACGCGCGGCTGGCTGAACAGGGAGCGCTGGCCTTCACCCGCCGGCAGGATGCGGACGGGATCGGGCCATGGATCGAGCGGTTCCTGAGCCTGGAGGCACGGGGCTGGAAAGGCAGCGCAGGCAGCGCGCTGGCCTGCGCGGCGGAAACAGCGGGCCTGTTTCGCGAGGCGATGACGGCGGCGGCGCAGCGCGGCTGCCTTGAGCGGCTGAGCCTTGAGCTGGACGGCCAGCCCATTGCCATGCTGGCCAGCCTGATCACGCCGCCGGGGGCGTTTTCTTATAAGACCGCGTTCGACGAGCGCTATGCCCGGTTTTCGCCCGGGGTGCTGCTGCAGCTGGAAAATCTGGCGCTGCTGGAACGGCCGGATCTGTGCTGGGCCGATAGCTGCGCCGCGCCCGATCATCCGATGATCGATTCGCTGTGGCGCGAGCGCCGCCCGCTGGGCCGGGTGTCCATCGCGATTGGCGGCGCGGCGCGGCGCGCCGTGTTCAGCCGCCTTGTGTCCATTGAATTGTCCCGCACACCGCCCCGCACACTTCAAGGCCTGTCATGAGCTTTTCCGTCTTCCCCCCCGATGCGCGAACAGCCTTCGCCGCGGCCTATCCCGAAGTGCCGCACCGGCTGACCCATGCTCTGCGCGGCCATCCGCTGATGACGCTGGACGCGCTGGCCGATCTTGCCGAGGCGCTGCCCGAGGCATCGCGCGAATATAACCGTGCCGATCTGCCGGTTGGGCTGAATGGCGTCGTGCCGCCCGCCAATGGCCTTGGTATTGGCGAGACGATCCGCCGCATCGCCGATACCGGGAGCTGGGCCGCGCTCAAGAACATCGAACAAGTGCCCGCCTACAACGCACTGCTGCTGGGCTTGCTCGAAGAGCTGCGCCCGGTGATCGAGGCGAAGACGGGGGCCATGCTGCGCCCGCAAGGCTTCGTGTTCATCACCAGCCCG
>JAIXYF010000180.1 GCA_027490345.1 Novosphingobium sp. | reverse complement strand
TGTGGCAGCGACAGGTCGATAGCCAGCGCCGTCGCACCGATGCACCGCGCCACCTGATCGGCGGGCACGCATGCTGCATCTTGCCCAAAGAGAACTGCAAGGCTCGTCGATGCGCGCAAGGGCCCTTGCGCATCAGCCTCTGCAGACCAGCCAGTGAGGCATGTGCGGGGTTTCATGAACACCACCGGCGCGACCGGCGGCTTGCCATAGGGCGCTTCATGGAAGCTGGCTTCCAGTTTCGCCTGCTCGTCGCGATCGTTCAGGACGACGCCGTAGATATGGCCCGGAAAGGCGGTCATGCTGCCAGCCACATGGTTTTCAGCTCCATATAATCATCAAGGCCATGGCGCGAACCTTCGCGACCGAGACCGGACAGTTTTACCCCGCCGAACGGGCTGACTGCAGACGAGATCGCACCGGTATTTACTCCGACCATCCCGGCTTCGAGCGCTTCGGTCATGCGCCATTGCCGCGCTGCATCCCGCGTGAACAGATAGGCGGCAAGGCCCGCCGGGGTGTCGTTGGCTAGCGCAATCGCGTCTGCCTCGCGGGCAAAGCGCATGATCGGCGCAAGCGGGGCGAAGATCTCGTCCTGAGCGCAGAGCATCTTGCTCGTCACACCCTGCAGTACGGCAGGGGTGAACATGCGCAGGCTGCCGGGCAACCGCTCTCCTCCAGCCACCAGCTCCGCGCCCTGTTCAAGCGCATCGGCGATTAGGGACTCGAGCCGCGCGGCAGCACGATCGTCGATCAGCGGGCCGACCCGCACACCGTCGCAATCGCCGCGTCCCACCGGCAAGGCACGCACCGCGTCGGCAAAGGCGGCGACAAAGCGGTCATGAATGCCATCCTGCACCAGAATCCGGTTGGCGCAGACGCAGGTCTGGCCCGCGTTGCGGAACTTGGCCGCAATCGCCCCGGCAACAGCAGCATCGAGATCGGCATCATCGAACACGATGAAAGGCGCGTTGCCGCCAAGTTCAAGGCTCAGTTTCTTGATAGTGGGTGCACACTGCTCATAGAGCAAAGCACCGATCCGGGTGGAGCCGGTGAAGCTCAGCTTACGCACCACGGGGCTTGCCGTAAGCTCTGCGCCGATCATCGCGGCATCGCCTGTTACCACATTGAGCACGCCGGGCGGGACGCCCGCCTGCTCGGCCAAGGCCGCTAGGGCCAGCGCAGAGAACGGGGTCTGTTCCGCCGGCTTGACGATGATCGTGCAGCCCGCCGCCAATGCCGGAGCAATCTTCCGGGCGATCATCGCGCAGGGGAAGTTCCACGGCGTGATCGCGGCCACCACACCGACCGGCTGGCGCAGCACGAACAACCGCCGGTCCGCAGCCGGAGAAGGGATGATCTCGCCGTAAGCGCGCTTGGCCTCCTCGGCGAACCATTCGATATAGCTCGCGCCATAGCGGATTTCGTCACGCGCTTCGGCCAGCGGCTTGCCCTGCTCTGCAGTCAGTATGCTGGCCAATTCTTCCAGATGGGAGAGCATAAGCCCATGGAGCCGCATCAGCACCGCAGCGCGGTCTGCCGCCGTGCGCACGGCCCAGCCCGGCAAGGCCTGCTCTGCCGCATCAATGGCGCGGTGGATGCTGGCCTTGTCGAGCAGGGGCACAGTGCCCAGCAGTGCATCATCGGCGGGATTGCAGACATCGAGCTGGTCCGGCCCGCTCTGCCATGTCCCGCCGATAAAGCACTCTTGGCGCAAGAGGGGAGCATCCACCAAGATCAGGCCCCCATGCGCGGAACGCTATGGGTGCCGCGGGCGAGCGCGATGTTCTTGGTTTCCATGTAGAAATCAAAGCTCCAGTCGCCGCCGTCGCGCCCGATGCCGCTGGACTTCACCCCGCCGAACGGGGTGGGCAGATGGCGCACGTTTTCGCTGTTGACCCAGACCATGCCGACATCGAGCGCTTCGGAAACCCGCAGCGAACGGCCAAGGTCGTTGGTCCAGACATAGCCAGCGAGGCCGTACTCGACGTCATTGGCCTGCCGGATCGCATCGGCTTCATCGTCAAAAGCGATGGCAGTCAGCACGGGGCCGAAGATTTCCTCTTGCGCAATGCGCATGGACTGGGTGGCATCGGCAAACAGGGTCGGCTTGTAGAAGAAGCCTGACGTGCCCTCCACCGGCGCGCCGCCAGCGGCAATCCGTGCGCCGCCCTGCTGCGCGATATCGGCAAAGCTCGCCACTTTGGCGAAATGGCGCGGATGCACCAGCGGGCCGACTTCGGTGGCCGGATCGAACGGATCGCCGACTTTGAGATTGTTCACCCGCTCGGTCAGGCGGGCGATGAATCGGTCGTAGATATTCCGCTGGATCAGCACCCGCGAGGAAGAGGTGCAGCGCTGGCCGTTGAGCGAATAGATCATGAAGACCACGGCATCGAGCGCGGATTCGAAATCGGCGTCGTCAAATACGATCACCGGGTTCTTGCCGCCGAGCTCGAAGTGAACGCGCTTCAGTGTCTCCGAGCCCTGCCGCATGATCGCCGATCCGGTCGAGGATTCGCCAACGAATGCGATGGCCTTGATGTCCTTGTGCTCCGTCAGCCGCTTGCCGGTGGTTTCGCCAAGCCCGTTCACCGCATTGAACACGCCCGCAGGCAGTCCGGCCTCGTGCGCGATCTCGATAAGTAGGCGGGCCGAATAGGGCGACCATTCCGCCGGCTTGTGGACCACGGTGCAGCCCGCCGCCAGCGCCGGCGCAATCTTCCACGTCGAGAGCATGAACGGTGTATTCCACGGCGTGATCACCGCAACCGGGCCGATCGCCTTGCGCGTGGTGAAGTTCACGTGATCGGCGGTGGGAAGCGCCTGACCATCGGCAGCGGACGGCGCGCGATCGGCAAAGAAGCGGAAGTTTTCCGCGCCGCGGATCGCCGCCTTTGACATGAACCGCCAGCATTGCCCGGCATCGAGGCATTCCACGGCCGCGATCTCGTCGGCGCGCGCCTCGATCAGATCAGCCACGCGGTTCAGGATCTTGCGGCGCTCCGTAGCGGGCGTGGCCGACCAAGCCGGAAAAGCATCGTGCGCGGCTGCGACTGCCGCGTTGACTTGCGCTTCGCTGGCATCGCAGGCCTGCCCGATAACGCCGCCCGTCCCTGGTTCGAGCACATCGAACGGCGTGCCCTCTCCGGGGACGCTAACACCGCCGTAAAAATGGCCCAGAGGCGCGGCGCCAAGTTTTGCAACGGCGCTGAGCGCCAAAGCCCGCTTATCAGTCATGGGATTTCCAATCTTCAAGTTTCAAAGTCACAAGTTGGTCGCGGGTGGCTGACCGCCAAAGCGAACTTTCCAGGACCGCAGTCTCTGAATCATTGGCCGCAACCGGCACTGGGCCGCCATTCATGCGAGTACGATCACCCGTCATGCAAGTGCCTGGTCTGCAAGTGTGGCGCTGGCGCGGCATCGGCCGAAGGACGGCGCTTCTCTAGCGTTACGCCTGCACCCGCACATCCCGAATCCCCTGCCAGCTGATTTTCACTTGTGCAGTTACATTATCATGATAACCATCGCAATGCATTTAACATGATAATCGATTGGGCATTCAAGGCACAATCTCAGACAGGGGAGTTTGATTATGCGGAATTTTTTGATGCTTGGGGCCAGTACGATCGCCATTCTCGCCACTCCGGCGCTGGCGCAAGAGGCCGATTCGAAGCAGCCTGAACAGAGCGGCGGACTGTCGGAAATCATCGTTACCGCCACCAAGCGGTCCGAAAATCTGCAGGATGTGCCGATTGCGATTACCGCATATTCGGCCGAGACACTGGCGCGCAAAGGGATCAGCGAAGTCGTCTCGCTCGGCAATTTGGCGCCCAACGTGACGCTCGATGCCGGTACGCCGTTCTCGGGCTCGTCGTCGGTCCTCTCCGCATACATTCGCGGCATCGGCCAGAACGATTTCGCCTTCAATCTCGATCCTGGCGTCGGCATCTATTTGGACGGCGTCTATCTGGCGCGGTCAATCGGCGCTAATCAGGACCTGCTCGATATCGAACGGGTCGAAATCCTCAAAGGTCCGCAGGGAACCCTGTTCGGTCGGAACTCGGTTGGCGGCGCGATCTCGATCGTCACCAAGAACCCCGGCAAGGATCTGGCGTTAAAGGGTGAGGTTACAGCAGGGCGGTTCGGGCGTTTCGATGTCAAGGGAAGCTTGAATGTTCCCATCACGGACCGCGTGTCCTCCAGCCTGAGCTTCTCCACGCGGAAGAACAGCGGCTACCAGAAGGTTATCCCTTTCCCCGGCTTTGCAGCAGGCGTCATTGCCGATACGTTCCCGTCCTTCGGTCGGGGAACCTCCGACCGCTATGGCGGCGAGAACCAGTACACCATTCGCGGCAAGCTCCGGATCGAAGCATCGAACGATGTGACCATCAACCTGTCGGGCGACTATTTGAACCAGAACAACAACGGCGTGGCGTCCAGTCTTCTCAAGACTGCGGTCAACCCCGCCGATCCCAGCAACGTGTTCGGCCCGCTCTACAACGGCTGCATCGCAGGCGCAGTGCCGCCGTTCGCGATTGGGGGCGTGTGCAACAACATTCGCGGCGGCACGTCGCTCGGCGGCCTGATCTCGAACGGCCCGTCGCTGATCTATGACGACAAGTTCATCGCGCCGTCGATCGACACGACTTACGCCACAGGCAACAATTTCTCGCGGCTGGAGAGCTATGGCGGCTCGGCCACGATCGATTGGAACCTCGGCTTCGCAAACCTCAAGTCGATCACGGCCTACCGTGAGCTGCGCTGGAAGTCGGCGCAGGACAACGACGGTTCGCCCTTGCCGATCCAGCAGGTGTCCTTCGAGACCAACCAGAAGCAGTTCAGCGAGGAGCTGCAGCTGACCGGTGATGCTGTCGGAGGCAGGCTCCGCTATGTGCTGGGCGCTTACTACTTCACCGAAAGCGGCAACCTGCACGATCTGGTGACGTTCCCGGCCGGCTTGCTGCAGATCGACGGCAACAACCTGCTTTCGACCAAGGCCTATGCCGCTTACGCGAACCTCAACTTTGCTGTCTCGGATCAGTTCTCGATCACGCTGGGCGGGCGCTACACCCGTGAAAACAAGCGGTTCACCGGTCTGCAATCGGATCCCAACGGCTTCTTCTACAAGGCCAACGGCTATGCCACGCCCAACGAGGCCTCGCGGCTCGCCCTGTGCAACAGCGGCGCTGCTGCCCCATCGCTCATCGGCATCCCGCCGGGGCTGTTCTGCTATCCCAGCTCGACCAACATCTTCCAGGTCTACCCGGTCGCACCGGCTGGCGGTTTCCGGCAGAAATTCAGCAACTTCGCGCCGAAAGTCGGTGCGGAGTACAAGCCGAACGACGATATTCTCGTCTATGCCTCGTGGTCGAAGGGCTACAAGACTGGCGGTTGGACCACGCGCCTGACCACGCCGCAGCCGGTCGGCACATCAGCCCCGACATTCGGCCCCGAACAGGCTTCGACCTATGAACTCGGGGTCAAGTCCGAACTGGCCGACCGCCGGGTCATCCTGAACATTTCGGGCTTCTATACCGACTACACGGGCATCCAGCTCAATTTCCAGGTCGGGACATCGCCGACGCTTGCCAACGCTGGCGATGCCGACATCTACGGACTTGAAGCCGAACTGCAGGTCGCGCCGATCGATGATCTCACGTTCACGGCGGCGATGGGCTACATCCATGCAAGCTACCGGAACATTGCGTTCGGGGTGACCGGGGTCAGCACGAACAACAAGCTCCCCAAGACGCCGGAATGGAAGTTCAGCTTCAGCCCGCAGTACACCTACAAGCTGGAAAACGGGGCGGAGATCCTGCTGAACGCTGACTACACCCACACCAGCTCGCTGTTCAACGATACCGAGAACACGCTTCTTCTGAAGCGGCCGGCCACCAACATGATGGGCGCTTCGATCACCTATCGCGAGCCGGACGGAAAGTGGTCGCTTTCGGCGGGCGGGACCAACCTGCTCGATGATCGCTTTCTGGTGACGGGGCTTGCGCAGATTGCCGGCGGGCAGGTCTTCGGAACCTATAACCGCCCGCGCGAGTGGTATCTCACCGCACGGGTCAACTTCTGACCTGAGCAACGGAGACGGGGCCTGGCATTCGTCAGGCCCCAGCTACCTCCAAGAAGATGCGGGATACCTGTGCCCCCGGACTATGGTTGGGTCTCAACCATAGTGCTCCTAGACCGCACTACTCGGTTCGAACCTCGGTTCGCCATCACAATGGCGGTCCGCCCGCGCCCGGCAGGACCGAGCGTCGAACACGCCTAGTGGATCATGTAGGGATTCAATGGTGCGGACGGAGCGGTATGGACGCTTTCGGAGAAGCTGTCGGAATAGGGCAGAAGACCCGTTCGGGGATGGCAATTCACATACTCGCAGACGCTTGACTGACCCGAGCACACCAGCACCTCGTGCCACAGTCTGAGCTGAAGCTTACCGTCACACGCCTTCAGCATCTCGAAGAAGCTGGCGAAGATTGCGAGATGCGAGGGGTGATTGTGCGCCCATTCCTCAAGGTGCGTCATCGAAGCAAACGCGGCCAGCCCAAAGCTCTTGGGCAGCGGCACGCCGGCATCGTCGATCTCGGTCATGAAGCGGCATGATGCGCACCCTGCTTCAACTGGGTTGTCCCGCAGGTACGCCATCCCCGCGACCAGATTGGGGTGAACGACATCGTGGTAGGTTGCCGCTTCTTCCGGACCACAGAGGCCAAGATCCTGTCCGGATCGGATCAGGCACAGGTTGTCGGGAACCGGAACCGTGATGCGCACGCCTCTGCTCGCCCCGAGCCGCGGCCGTGGCAGCACTGGGCCAATCGAACTCGTCAGCGGGTCGCCATCGACCCCGGCAGCGTGGACGCGGTCCCGCATGCCGCCCCAATAGTTGTGTTCCCGCACCGGCTCGCCGAATGGCTTGCCAAGGCAGGCCACGCCGGTTGGGTGCGGAGCGGAGGAAAGCGTCTCAAATCGTTTCGGCGCGACGGCATAGACCTCGCGCCACAGACCGAATTCTTCTCTGAGACGGGCCTCAGAATTCCACCAGTCACCAAACCCGCTTTCGCGCCACCAGGCGTCGAGCAGCGACTGGCGGTCCCAGTAGGCGATGAAGCAGATATTCTCGAAGCCGGATGCGTCGGTATGCGCAGCGCGAGAATAGATCTGCGGCCCGGTGGCCAGTTTGGCGGCTCCCTGGAAGGCATCCGCAAAGG
>JAIXYF010000176.1 GCA_027490345.1 Novosphingobium sp. | reverse complement strand
GCCGGAGCCGAAGCGCAGGCCGGGCTTGGGATCATAGCTGCGCAGTTCGCGCAGCATGTCGGCAAAGTCCTCGTCATCGACCTGGCACAGCCGCTTGAGCCGGGGAATTTCGCCGCGAGCGAGGAGATCGAGATTATCGATCAACCGCGCCATGCACGGATCGTAGCGGTCCGCCTCGCGCGCCTGGAGCGCAATGCATTCGCCCAGATTGCGCGCGCCCACGCCGGTGGGATCGAGCGATTGCACAAGGCCGAGCGCGGCCTGCATGGCGACGTGCGGCAGACCGAGCGCGCCGCCCGCTTCGTCCAATGTGGTGGTGAGGTAGCCCGCCTCGTCGATCTGGCCGATCAGCCAGCGTGCCGCAAACAGCAGCGCCGGGTCCGACGTGACCGCGCCGATCTGGGCGTGAAGATGTTCGGCAAGGGTTGCGCTGCTGCCGCCGCGCTCGTCGATATCGGGGCCTTCGCCGCCCGCACCTCCGCTGCCGAAATCGCCGAGGCTGTCGGTAAAGTCGCTCCGCGCGCCATCCCCCGTGTCACGGTCGCGGTCGAGCGCGGTGGCATCGATATCCAGCGGACGATCATCTGCCGCCCGGCCTTCGCTGACCAGCTGATCGACCGGCGAGCTTTCGAGCGTGGTGCGCCGCAGCCCTTCCGCTTCGCCCTCGAATCCCGGATCAACGGGGCCATCACTTGCGCCCTCGCCCAGTTCGAGCAGCGGATTGGAGTCCAGCGCATCGCCGATGAAGGCCTCGATCTCGAGGTTCGACAGCGCCAGCAGCTTGATCGCCTGCTGGAGCTGCGGGGTCATGACCAGTGACTGGCTTTGGCGGAGGTCTAACCGCGGACCCAGCGCCATCGCGGCCTATGCTCCCGATCGCGGCGGGGTCACACCCTGGAACGTCACAGGGTAAAGCCCTCGCCCAGATAGAGCCGGCGCACGTTGGGATCGGCCACCAGCGCCTCGGGGCTGCCAGCAAACAGCACCTGCCCGCCATAGATGATGCACGCCCGGTCGACGATATCCAGCGTCTCGCGCACGTTGTGATCGGTGATCAGTACACCGATTCCCCGGTTCTTGAGATCGATCACCAGATGGCGAATATCACTGATCGAAAGCGGATCGATGCCCGCGAAGGGTTCATCGAGCAGGATGATCGAAGGGTTGGCCGCCAGCGCGCGTGCAATTTCGCAGCGCCGCCGTTCGCCCCCCGAAAGCGCCATGGCCGGCGAAGCGCGCAGCCGGGTAAGGCCGAATTCATCGAGCAGGCGGTCCAGCTCTGCCGCCCGGGTCACCTTGTCGGGTTCTACCAGTTCGAGCACGGTGTTGATGTTCTGCTCAACCGTCATGCCCCGAAAGATCGAGGTTTCCTGCGGCAGATAGCCAAGACCGAGAATGGCGCGGCGATACATCGGCAAGCGCGTGATATCGACACCGTCGAGCAGGATGCGCCCCGAATCCGGCCGCACCAGCCCCATGATCGAATAGAAGCAGGTGGTCTTGCCCGCGCCGTTGGGGCCAAGCAGCCCCAGCACTTCGCCCTTGGCCACCGACAGCGAGATATCGGTGAGCACCGCCCGCTTGTCATAGCTTTTGGCGATGGACACAACTTCCAGCCCGCCCTGTTCGTGGACGGCTTGGTTGGTCGCATTGGCAGGCATCTCGTCCATAAGTGCCATGGTCCTTAGCCGGGTCTGCGGCGCGGGCAAAGCCCGTCTGCGCGCCTTGGCAGGATTTATGCATGGCAGCGTTGGCGCCGGGCCACAGGCGGAGGCGCGTCTGGCTGCGGCACGGGATCTGGCACAGGAATATTGCAACGCTTGAAACAATTGCGAATGCGTGTTCTACTCGATGAGGAGAGACAAGAAAGGGCACAGCCGATGAGCAAGGGAATTGCCACGGATCTGAGAAGCGAAGGCAGCGCGCTGCAGGGCATCAAGCTCGCACCCGGGGCGCTGGACTGGCGCAAGCGCATGAGCGACACGGTCGCCTACAGCCTGCTGGTCTACACTGCGCTGCAGATTTTCGTCACCTTGCGCACGCTTGAGGGCGAAGGCGGCTCGCTGCTCCCGATGATTGCGCTGATCGTGCTGGTGGCCGGGATCATCCCGATGTTCCGCCATTTCGAGCGCCGGTGGGAAAAGCTGAGCCCGGCCGAATCGGCCAATCCGGCCCTTCACGCCGATTTCCGCCGCGATCAACTGGCGGTCTGGGCGGCGGCAATCGGCCTGCCGTTCCTGTTGGCGGCGCTGTTCCGGCTGCTCGTTTCCTTCGCCTGATTGCGCCACCTGATTGCAGGGTGCGCCGCGGCGGGCTAGAGCCGGGCTATTCCGTGTCCGCGTACAAAGGCCCTGTTCCCGATGCTTTCCCCTGAAGAGGCTCAGGCCCGCTGCCATGCGCTCATCGAACGAGCGCTGCGCGCTGGTGCCGAAGCCGGCGATGCGGTCTACATTGCCGATTCGTCTGAAGCCGTTTCGGTCCGCCTGGGTGCGCTGGAAGATGTCGAGCGATCCGAGTCCGAGCACATCGGCCTGCGGGTCTTCGTCGGCGGCGCCTCCGCCTCGATCGGCTCGACCGACCTTGGCGAGGGCGCGCTGGATGAACTGGCCAGCCGCGCGGTCGACATGGCGCGCGCTGCTCCGGCCGACAAGTTCGCCGGGCTGGCTCCCGAAGAGCTCCTCCTGCGCAGCGGGGTACCCGATCTCGATCTGGTTGATGGCCAAGAGCCCGATCCGCAAACCCTGCGCCGCTGGGCCGAAGAAGCCGAAGATGCCGCGCGCGCGGTGCCCGGCGTGACCAACAGCGAAGGCGGCAGCGCCAGCGCCGGGCGCGGAGTCGTCGCGCTGGCCACCAGCCATGGCTTTAGCGGGGCTTATGCAGCCACCAGCCATGGCCGTTCCGCCAGCGTGCTCGCTGGAACGGACGCGGGGATGCAGCGCGATTATGCCTGGCGCAGCGCGCGCCACGCCGCCGATCTGCTTTCGCCAGCCGATATCGGGCGCGAGGCGGGAGAGCGCACCGTTGCCCGCGTGAATCCCGGCCGCGTGAAAAGCGGTACGTATGCCATCGTGTTCGATCCGCGTGTCGGCAGTTCGCTCGTCGGCCACTTGCTTGGCGCGATATCGGGCGCAGCCATCGCGCGCCGCGCCAGCTTTCTGCTGGACAAGGACGGCGCGCAACTGTTCGATTCGGCAATCACCATCAGCGAAGACCCGCTGCGCCGCCGCGGCCCGCGCTCGCGCCCGTTCGATGGCGAGGGGCTTGCCACCGGGCCGCGCAATCTGGTGGAGGCGGGCCGCCTCACCGGCTGGCTGATGGATGCAGCCGCCGCGCGCCAATTGGGCGCAGCGCCCACGGGTCATGCTTCACGCGGAGGATCGGGCGCGCCGCATGTCACGGCGGGCAATCTCGTGCTGCAGCCCGGCTCCGTCAGCCGCACCGCGCTGATGGCCGATATCGCTGACGGGATCTACGTGACCGAACTGATCGGCCACGGGGTCAACGGGGTGACCGGCGATTACAGCCGGGGCGCCTCGGGCTTCCGCATCCAGAACGGCGAAATCACCGGGCCGGTTGCCGAATTCACCGTAGCAGGCAACCTCATCGACATGTTCGCCCGGCTGGTCGCAGCAGATGATCTGGAAACCTGGCGCGGCATCGATGTGCCGACACTGCGGATCGACGGGCTCAGCGTTGCGGGGGATTGAGCGAGGGCGCCCCGCCAGGCGCCCTGAGCCCCCGATCTGATTTTCGTCAGTTACTTGGCAGCCTTGGCGCGTTCAATAGCTTCGAGCGTAATGCGTTTGGCATCTTCGGCGCCGCCCCACTTGCCCACGCGCACCCACTTTTCCTTCTCCAGATCCTTGTAGTGGGTGAAGAAGTGCTCGATCTGCTGGAGCACGATCTCGGGCAGATCGCCCTGCTCCGCCACATCACGGTAATAGGGGAAGGTCTTGTCGTCAGGCACGCAGACCAGCTTTTCGTCGCCGCCGTGCTCGTCTTCCAGATTGAGCACTGCAATCGGCCGCACGCGCACGACCGAGCCGGGCACGAACGGCGAACGCGCGATCACCAGCGCATCCAGCGGATCGCCATCGGGCGAAAGCGTGTGCGGCACGAATCCGTAGTTTGCCGGATAGCGCATCGGCGTGTGCAGGATACGATCAACGAACAGTGCGCCCGAGGCCTTGTCGAACTCGTACTTCACCGGCTCGCCGCCAACGGGAACCTCGATGATGACATTGAGCGTTTCGGGCGGATTTTCGCCAATGGGGATCATGTCGATGCGCATGGGATGCTTTCGCTGTGCCGCGAGGGCAGGTGAACTTGCGATGCGTCTCTAGCGCCGCCGTTTTTGCACCGCAACATGAACGTGAAGGTTCGGCAGTGATCCCGCGGCCGCAGGCTATTTCGTGGCCGCCTTTTCGGCTCCAACCTTTTTCAGGGCCACGGCGCGCGGCGCCAGCAGCTTGTCGAGCCCGGTGGGCGCCGTGCCGGGCGCGGCGCGTTCCAGCCAGGGCCAGCGCAGCCCATCGTGATAAGGCAGCGCGATAGTGCGAACCAGATCGTCCCGCTTCACGATCAGCTCGATCGGCGTGGCCGCGGCTTTTGCCGCCGTGATCGCTGCCTTTAGCGCATCCTGATCATAGGCCTTCCCGTTAACCGAGAGGATCTGCATGCCCGTCACGATCCCGGCGCGGAACGCCGGACCATCCCAGCGGCTGCCGGAAACCTTGCCGTCGTTGTCGATGGCAAGGCCGATCGAATGGTTGAGCGAGATGTATTTGCCCGAAGCCATGCGCGCCTTGTCATAAGGATTGGGCTCTTCCTTCCACGCCAACTTATAGCCGCCGCGCTCGATCCCGCCGAGCGGGGAGGGCTGGCCCGGGGTCTGGATGCGGGTCTTGAAGAAGCCTGCCCAATCATACGGATGGAGCGCCTGCAGCGTCTTCACCACGTCATCCTGCTCATAGGTCAGCACGCCCCAATCGCCGTCCTTCACGCCGAAAAAGGCCTTGGCGAAATCGTCGATGCCCTTCTTGCCAGCCGTGCTCTCGCGTAGGATCGCATCCACTTCCAGCCACACCAGCGCGCCTTCGGTGTAGTATTCCTCGTTGCGCGCGAGCGACGAGAACGGCTTGGGCTTGCGGCTCGCCATGATCGGATCGTGGGTGGTATCCTCGACCGAACGCCATGCACGCCCCGGATACTGAGTGAACGAGCCGGCGTAGTTGGCAAACTGCCCCAGCACCTGCTCCTTGCTCTGCACGCCCGAACGCGCGGCAAGGACCAGCCCCCAGAACTGCGTCTGCCCTTCATAGACCCACAGCAGATTGTCCTGCATCGGCGCCCGGTAATCCGGCGTCCACAGCCGGGCGGGGCGGCGATACTTGCCGTCCCACGAATGCGCAAATTCGTGCGGGATCACGTTGCGATCCCAATCGCCCGCCGCCCAGTCGATCAGCGTGCGCGGCTCATACTGGTTCTCACTCGAACGGTGATGCTCCAGCCCGATGCCGCCCATCCGGTCGGTCATCGCCAGCAGGAAATCATAATGATCGAAGTGCTTTGCGCCGAACGCCAGCAGCGCCTCGTCGACCATATTGCGATAGACCTGCAGGTTCTCGGGCGCGATCTTCAGAAATTCGGGCTTGTCGGCCACGAGATCGAACCACACCCCCTGCCCCAGATCGTGGCGCGCGGCATGGAGCCCGGCAAAGATCGGCGAATCTACCAGCGTTTCGTAATCGGTCACGTCCCAGGTCACGACGCTCCCGTTCGCCGCCTTGCCATCGAGCGCGGTGAACACCTGCCAGTTCGCGGGGAAGGTCACCGTCGGCTTCACCTTGATCTGCCGCACATAATAGCCCGCCGGATAGAGGCTCATCTTCTCCCATTGCAGGTTGAGCATCTCGCGCGTCATCGTGATGCGGCCTTCGCTTTCACGCAGCGGCGAGGTGTGGATGAACGTTGCGGTGATCTCTGCCGCACCGGCAGGCACATCGATGTGGAAAGCGAAGACATCGACCGGATCGCGCGTCCACGTCAGCAGCTGGCCGCCTGCGTAAAAGCGGATATCGACCAGTTCGGCGATGGTGCCCTTCGGCCCATGATTGCCGGGCAGCCACTTGGGGTGGAGCAGCGTGAGCTTCGTGGTGCCTGCCGGCACGGGGATCTTCTCGGTCACACGATAGGCGCCGGTGGTCACATCGCTGGCATCGATCGCAAGGCTGATCGTGCCAGGGAAGGGCTTGTCCGCAGCCTCCGGGATCGGATCGACGAACGGCACCGCCATTGGCCGGGTATTGGCCGGTGGCTGGACTTGCGCAAAGGCGCTGGTGGAAAGCAGGGCTGCGGCCAGAGCAAGGGCGGGGCCCAAAACGGCGGGACGTGCGGCGGGGCGCTTGAGCAAGAAAGTCATCGCATCTTCATGGCGCGAAGTTTTCGCGACTGCAACCGGGCACCCGGTCGCGCAAAGGTGCAGGCCCTTCCCCCTCAGGCACAATACCGCTAATCGCGCCCACAGACATGACCAAGGAAACCCCCAAGCAAGCCCCCGCGACCCCGCAGGCGATCCGCGGCACGCAGGATATCTTCGGCCCCGACGCCGAGGCTTTCGCCTTCGTGGTGGAGACCTTCGAACGCGTGCGGCGGCTTTACCGTTTCCGCCGTGCCGAAATGCCGGTGTTCGAGAAGACCACCGTGTTCAGCCGCAGCCTGGGTGAGACGACCGATGTCGTTTCCAAGGAAATGTACAGCTTCGAGGATCGCGGCGGCGAATCGCTGACCCTGCGCCCCGAATTCACGGCCGGAATCGCGCGCGCCTACCTCACCAACGGCTGGCAGCAGCACGCGCCGCTGAAGCTCGCGACGCACGGCCCGCTGTTCCGCTATGAACGCCCCCAGAAGGGCCGCTACCGCCAGTTCCACCAGATCGACGCCGAGATTTTGGGCGCGGGCGAGCCCCAGGCGGATGTCGAACTGCTGGTGATGGCCGACCAGATCCTCAAGGAACTGGGAATTGCGGACGGCGTCACGCTCCAGCTTAACACCCTGGGCGATGCCTCCAGCCGCGAAGCATGGCGCGCCGCGCTGGTGGACTACTTCCGCGCCCACAAGGCCGAGCTTTCGGAGGATTCGCAAGAACGCCTCGAAAAGAACCCGCTGCGCATCCTGGATAGCAAGGACCCGCGCGACAAGGTGTTCACCGCCGATGCGCCGATGATCGACGCTTTCCTGTCGGATGAGGCGCAAGACTTCTTCGGCAAGGTGACCGCCGGGCTGGATGCCGCTGGCGTGGCGTGGACCCGCGCACCGACTTTGGTGCGCGGCCTCGACTACTACCGCCACACCGCGTTTGAATTCGTCACCGACCGGCTGGGCGCGCAAGGCACCGTGCTCGGCGGCGGACGCTATGACGGGCTAATCGAAGCGCTCGGCGGCCCGCACACCCCGGCAGTCGGCTGGGCGGCGGGGATCGAACGGCTGGCGATGCTGGTGGGGGACAAGGGCGAAGCGCCGCTGGATATCGTCATTGCGCTCGAAAGTGATGCCCTGCTCGAATTTGCGATCAACCGGTTAACCCAGCTCCGCCGCGCTGGTCTCTCGGCCGAGATGGTTGCTTCTGGTTCGCCCAAAAAACGCTTCGACAAGGCGGGCAAGATGGGCGCGCTGCAACTTGTCTCGATCTCCGAACGTGACGGCAAGGCCTTTGTTAACATTCGCGGTGAGAACCGCGATGCGGCTCGCACAGCCCTGATCAACGGCATTCTCGCGCCGTGAACGGCCTGCAAGCGCCTCATGAAATCACCTCGGACGTGAGCCGGGGTCCCGCTCTTGTTGCGGCGGGGAAGCGTCGTGGATCTTTGTCGTGTCGGTAAGCGACCAGCGCCTTGCCCAGATTGCTGGCCGCTTCGCTGAACTCGAAGCGCGGCTCGCTTCGGGCACGCTTGAAGGCCCGGCGTTTGTTTCAGCCAGCCGCGACTATGCCGAGCTGGAGCCGGTCGCCCGCGCCGCCGCGCATGTCAGAGCAATGCGGAGCGAACTGGCCGCGCTCAGCGCCAGCACCGATCCCGACCCCGAAATGCGCGCGCTGGCCGAAGAAGAAATCGCCCACCTCCGCACCGCATTGCCCGAAGCCGAACGCGCGCTCGCCATTACTATGCTCCCGCGCGATTCTGCCGACAGCCGCCCCGCAATGCTCGAAATCCGCGCCGGCACCGGGGGCGACGAGGCCGCCCTGTTCGCGGCCGATCTCTACCGCATGTACGAACGCTTTGCCGCTGAGCAGGGCTGGAAGGTCGAGATGGTCTCGGCCAACGCCAACGAGCTGGGCGGCTTCAAGGAAGTCGTCGCCAATGTGGCGGGCACCGGCGTGTTCGCCCGGCCCAAGTACGAGAGCGGCGTCCACCGCGTGCAGCGCGTGCCCGTTACCGAAAGCGGCGGGCGCATCCACACCAGCGCGGCCACCGTGGCGGTGCTGCCCGAACCCGATGAAGTCGACGTCCAGATCGAACCGGGCGACATCAAGATCGACATCTACCGGGCCAGCGGCGCAGGCGGGCAGCATGTGAACACCACCGATTCGGCTGTGCGGCTCACCCACCTGCCCACAGGCCTTGTCGTGATCCAGCAGGACCAGCGCAGCCAGCACAAGAACAAGGACAAGGCGATGCAGGTGCTGCGCACGCGCCTCTATGATCTGCGCCGCGCCGAGGCCCACGGTGCAGAGGCAGAGGCGCGCAAGGCGATGGTCGGCAGCGGGGACCGCTCAGAACGCATCCGCACCTACAACTTCCCGCAAGGCCGCGTGACCGAGCACCGCATCAACCTCACGCTACACCGCCTGCCCGAGATCCTCGAAGGCCCCGGGCTTGGCGAACTGATCGAAGCGCTCGCTGCCGAAGATCAGGTCAAGCGTCTGGCCGCGCTGGATGCCTGATACCGTTCGGGCCGCGCTGAAAGAGGCCACCGAACGGCTCGCCGCCACCAGCGACACCGCACGGCTCGATGCCGAACTGCTGATGGCGCATGCGCTCGGCGTTTCGCGCACCGAACTGCTGCTGCGACATATGGACAGCGAAGCTCCAGCAGGCTTGACGTCCATTCTGGACCGCCGCCTCAAGCATGAGCCGATTGCCTATATTCTTGGTTCGCAGCCGTTTTATGGCCTTGATCTGGCGGTAAGTCCGGCCGTGCTGATCCCGCGCGGCGATAGTGAAACGCTGATCGATGTGGCCCAAGCCGCGCGTGCAGACCGCCCCACAAAGCGCATTCTCGATCTTGGCACCGGCTCGGGTGCGCTGCTGCTGGCCGCGCTGACAGTGTGGCCGCTGGCTGAAGGTATCGGCCTCGAACGGTCGGATGCTGCGCGCGAAATTGCCGTGCGCAATGCGGCCGCCAATGGCCTAGCGGCGCGCACGCAGATCCTGGCGGGAGACTGGACGCAGGATCGCTGGGCAGACGGGCTGGGCCGGTTCGATCTTGTCCTCGCCAATCCGCCCTATGTCGAAACGAGCGCCGATCTGGCGCCTTCGGTGCGCGCGCACGAACCGGCCGAAGCGCTGTTTGCCGGGCCGGAAGGGCTTGATGACTACCGCCGCCTGATCCCCGCAGTGCCACGCCTGCTGGCGCCCGGCGGCACAGCGCTGTTCGAGATCGGATGGGCGCAGGGCGTAGCCGTGACGGCGCTGGCGCGCGAGGCCGGCCTTGATGCCAAGCTGCATCGCGATCTTGCGGGGCGGCCTCGCAGCATCGAAATGGCGTGAATGGGACAAACATTTCACTTGGCAAGGGTGCAGCGCTTCACTAGTCAGTCCAACAGGCAGGGGGACGATGGCTTCCCGTCCCGGCTCAATCCACCATTTGCATCGATGGCCGGCTCATCAGGCTGACAGACACGCAGATGCTGGAAACCACGGCAGGTTGTGTTCGTGGAAGAGGATGCGCGGCAGCGGGGTCCTGCGGATCAGACCCGGAAGTTGCGCCACGTAGGGCCCAGGTCGCGAAGGACCGGGTCTCGGTTGCACAGAAACAGGAAAGTGCCTGACTTGAACAACAATCGTGGGAACAACCGCCGGCGCGGTCGCGGGAACAACAGCCGCCCGCAAGGTGGCGGCCAGCAGCTTAACAGGATCGATAGCCGCGCGCGGGGCAATGCCCCCCAGATGCTCGAAAAGTATCGCAAGCTTGCGCAAGATGCGCACCTCAACGGCGACCGCGTGCAGGCCGAATACTACCTGCAATTTGCCGATCACTATTTCCGCGTCATCGCCGACAGCCGCGTGCGGGTTGACGATCAGCAGCGCCAACGCCAACCGGGTGAACGCTGGGCCGAAAACGAAGCGGAAGATGAAGGCATGGACTTCGGCATGGACGCCGATTTTCCCGCGTTCGACCGCCCGCAAAGCCGCCGCGACGAAAACCGCGAACAGCGCGAACCTCGCGAACAGCGCGAACCTCGTGAACAGCGCGAACAGCGTGAGCCCCGCGAGCAGCGTGAACAGCGCGAGCCTCGCCCGCGCTTCGAGCGGCCCCCGGTGGCTGAAGCCCCGGAACCCGCTGAAGAGATCACCCGCGCGAACGAAGGTGAGCCCGTCGGTGAGGCAAGCGACAACCCCTTCGTGCGGGAGGGCCGTTCGCAGCGCGGGCTGCGTCCGCGAACAGATCGCCGCCCGCGCCGCGATGCCGAAGATGCACCTATCGCCGTGCTCGATCCGCTGAGCCTGCCGCCCGCCATTGGCGTGCGCGCCGCGCCCGAACCGGACGTGGACGCACCGGCTCCTGTCACGGCCCCAGCTCCCACCCTTGCCGCAGAGGCCGAAGCCCCCGCGCCCAAGCGCCGCGGCCGCCCGCGCAAGACACCGCTGCCCGAGGCCGCCGAAGGCTGATCGCTGCGCTGCGCCTGAACGGCTGAAGAAGCCATGCCGCATCGTGCCCCGCGCCGGATGCCGCTTGTGCTGATCGGTGCCGGCGGCGCAGCTGCTATGGGGTTTCAGCCGCTGGCGCTGTGGCCCTTCACGCTAGCCGCGCTGGCCTTGCTGATCGATCGGATCGAGCATGCCCGTTCGGCCCGCCGCGCTGCGCTGGCGGGCTGGTTGTTCGGCCTTGGCCATTTTACGTTGGGCAACAACTGGATCGCCACGGCGTTCACCTATCAGGCCGAAATGCCGGCATGGCTGGGCTGGATCGCAGTCTTACTGCTGGCGGTCTACCTTGCGGCCTTTCCGGCGCTGGCCGCCTTCTTCGCCGCGTGGCTGGCGCGCGGCTGGCGCGCGGCGCTGCTTCCGGCCTTTGCGGGCAGCTGGATTCTGGCCGAATATCTGCGGGCCACCCTGTTTACCGGTTTTGCGTGGAATCCGCTGGCCGCAGCGGCGCTGGGCGGCTTTGCGCGGCCGGGGCTGGCCGCCATCGCGCCGTGGACCGGGACGTATGCCCTGTCCGGCCTGGTCGTGCTGCTCTCCGGGCTGTGGCTGTTTGCCTGGCGGGCGGCCATGAACCGGCACTGGCCCATGGCGCTGGGTTATGCCGCACTGCCCGCCGCGCTGATGCTGCTGCCACTGCATGGTTCCGGCGGAGACGGAAGGCTTGCCTATACGCTGGTCCAGCCGAACATCGGGCAGGACACGATCAACAACGCCAGCCTCTACGAAACCCAGTTTCAGGGCATCGCGCGCCTTTCGTTCCCCCGCGCGCCGGGCACGCCGCGTGTGGTGCTCTGGCCCGAAGGCGGCCTGCCCGATTATCTGCGCCCCGGCTATCCGCAGGCCTATTACAACGCCACGACCTTTGCGGCGGACCCGAACCTGGCCCGCGCGCGAATCGGGCGCGTGATTGGCCCCGGCAGCCTGCTGCTGACCGGCGCTACCGATCTGGTGATCACCAGCCACGAGGTGAGCGGCGCGCGCAATGTGGTCACCGCCCTCGGCGCAGACGGGGCGATTCGCGGCAGCTATGCCAAGGCGCATCTCGTGCCTTATGGCGAATACCTGCCGCTGCGCAGCCTGCTTGCGCCGCTGGGCCTTTCGCGGCTCGTTTCGGGCAGCCTGGATTTCCTGCCCGGCCCCGGCCCCCGCACGCTCGATCTTGCCGGGCACGGCAAGGCAGGCCTGCAGATCTGCTACGAGATCATCTTCTCCGGCGAAGTGACCGACCGCGCGCACCGGCCCGACTACATCTTCAATCCCTCCAACGACGGCTGGTTCGGAGCGTGGGGCCCGCCGCAGCATCTGGCGCAGGCGCGGCTGCGCGCGATCGAGGAGGGGCTGCCGGTGCTGCGCGCCACGACCACGGGCATCAGCGCGGTGATCGATGCCGATGGCGTGGTGCGGCAAGCCGCGGCGCGGCTCACCGCCGGGCGGCTCGACGGGCTGGTTCCGCCCGCCCATGCGCCCACCCTGTTCGCCAGGCTGGGCAATGGGTTGGCGCTTGCCTGGGCGGCGTTGCTGATTGGGACATCGCTGGTGGTTGCAAGGCGGCGCGGAGATCGCTAGGGAAGTGACATAAAGAAAGCTTTATATCACATAGGAAGCCCCCATGCGCACCGACTACCTGTTCACGTCCGAAAGCGTTTCCGAAGGCCACCCGGACAAGGTCGCCGACCAGATCAGCGACGGCATCGTGGACCTGTTCCTTTCCAAGGACCCGGAGGCGCGCATCGCCTGCGAAACCCTGACGACCACGCAGCTCGTTGTTCTGGCAGGCGAAATCCGCTGCAAGGGCGTTTACGAGAACGGTGAGTGGGCACCCGGCGCCAAGGAAGAGATCGAGCAGACCGTGCGCAATACGGTCAAGCGCATCGGCTATGAGCAGGATGGCTTCCACTGGGAAAAGTTCGAATTCATCAACCGCCTGCACGGCCAGTCTGAGCACATCGCGCAGGGCGTCGACGCGGCGGATAACAAGGACGAAGGCGCGGGCGATCAGGGCATCATGTTCGGGTATGCTACCGACGAGACGCCCGATCTGATGCCGGCCACGCTCTATTACAGCCACAAGACCCTCGAGCGCATGGCCGCTGATCGCCACTCCGGCGCGGCCGCGTTCCTTGAGCCAGACGCCAAGAGCCAGGTCACGCTGCGCTATGAAGGCTCGCTGCCCGTTGCGGCCACCGCTGTCGTCGTCTCCACCCAGCACGCGCCGGGCTATGACGAAGGCGAGAAGGAAGCCGAACTGCACGCTTATGTGAAGCGCGTGATCGCCGAAGTGATCCCGCCGGTGCTGCTGCGTGAAACCACTTACTACATCAACCCGACCGGCTCGTTCGAAATCGGCGGGCCGGATGGCGACGCGGGCCTGACGGGCCGCAAGATCATCGTCGACACCTACGGCGGCGCGAGCCCGCATGGCGGCGGCGCGTTTTCGGGCAAGGACCCCACCAAGGTCGACCGCTCGGCCGCCTATATCACGCGCTACCTGGCGAAAAACGTGGTCGCCGCGGGCCTTGCCACGCGCTGCACCATCCAGATCGCCTATGCCATCGGCGTGTCGGAGCCGCTTTCGCTCTATGTCGATACGCACGACACCGGCACGGTGGGCGATGACAAGATCGAAGCGGCGATCAAGGGCAATGCCAAGCTCGGCGGCCTGACCCCGCGCGCCATCCGCACGCACCTTGGCCTCAACAAGCCGATCTACCAGCCGACCGCTGCCTATGGCCACTTCGGCCGCAAGGCAGATGGCGATTTCTTCCCGTGGGAACGCCTCGATCTGGTCGACGACCTGAAAGCGGCGTTCGCCTGATTCATGCCTCCTGCGGGCAAGGGTTACCACCCTTGCATCCCGGGTATCTGAACCAAATCGAGGGTTACACAAGTTACACTGTGTAACCCTCGATTTTTGGCTCTTAGTCACTGATGAATCGAGAGAATGTCCTGTCAGGGTGACAGGACACCTTGCGATCGCAAAGAAACTGCGGGCCTGATCCACAATGGCAAAGAGCGCGGCCGGTTGGCCGGTGCGCTTTGTGCCAGATCTTCGCGATGTAGGAAAATGCGGCGCACCTGACCGGTCCGAGATGCCGCTTCACACCTCGGACCTGAAGCCCCCCTTAGCCGAACATCCCCTTGCGCGGCCCGAGATAGCCGAACAAGTACGCGGCTACCTTGCGCATCTGGATTTCCTCCGCGCCTTCGGTGATGCGATAGCGGCGGTGGTGCCGGTAGATGTGTTCGAACGGCTTGTGCCGCGAATAGCCAATGCCGCCGTGGACCTGCATCGCGCGGTCCGCCGCTTCGCAGACCAGCCGGTTCGCCCAGTAATTGCACATCGAGACCT
>JAIXYF010000468.1 GCA_027490345.1 Novosphingobium sp. | reverse complement strand
TCGATCTTGTCCCAGCTGCCCCCCGGATGCCCGGCCCCCGCATGCCCGGCCCTCGCATGCCCGGTTGTTCCGCGCTTCAAGATCTGGCTGACGATACCCAGGGTGAACATCGCATCGTGGTGGCGCGGCCAGATATCGGGATCGAGAATGCGGTAGCTAACCGAGGCCATGTCGTCTTCAAACCCCAGCCGGATATCGGTGCAATCCTGCAGCAGCGAGAAGTAATCCACCAGCCGCCGCAGCGCCGAACCCACGCGCCCTGCCGCCAGAATCGCATCGCCCAGCGGGCCGAGCGCGGCGAGATCATAGGTGCCGCCCGCCAGCCACGGGATCGCCACATCGCGCGTGCGCGCCACCACATCTTCGGAAAATCGCACGAATTCGGCAAGCGGCATCGAATCCGGCGCAGCCGCTTGCGCGAGCGCGCAGGGGGCCTTCGCGCAGGGCGTGGGGCCAGCGGCAGCCTGACCCTGAACAAAGCTCTCCCAGCCATTCATTGCGGCGGCGCGGACGGTCGCTGGTGCCATGCTGTCTCCCCGGGGCGCACGTTCGAATTGCAATGGGCCAATTGCCTGAAAACGTGTCGTCGTGATGCGAGGCTAAGCGATTCGGGGCAAACGAATATTGATCCAAACCATCAAATGATGATCTAAAAAGTCGTGGGCCAGGGCATGGACGCCGGGGACGGAATGTCCGATCCTGCCAAGCGCGGCGGGGGGCGCCATGCAAGGGCATATGGCGATAACGGGGAGATAACGAGCAGATGGCGAGAGCAACGCCCACAGCGCGCGACATCGACGTCAATGGCTGGCCGGCGATCCTCTGCGCGGTGATCCTCGGCACCATCGGCGTGCTTTCGTTCATCATCCAGCCGGGCGTGGTGCAGGGCTATGTCACGCAGCTGAACGTGGACGAGGCAACCGCCGTCAATCTTGCGGGCGTCGAGATGCTGGGCGTGGCGCTGGCCACCGTGTTCATGGCCATCTGGGGCACGCGGATCAATTGGCGCTGGGTTGTGGCAGGCGGGCTGCTGATCGCGGCGGCGGGGGATTTGGCCTCGCTTGGCGCGGGGCTTGGCGGCCCGTTCGAGGCTGCGCGGTTCGTGGCCGGGCTGGGTGAGGGGACAATCACTTCGATCAGCTTCACGTTCGTCGGAGTCACCTTGCGCGCCGAACGCAATCTTGCGCTCTATCTCACCCTGCTGCTCACCTATGGCGCGTTCGGCTTGTGGTATTTGCCGGACTTTCTTGGCAGCCATGGCCTCGATGCGATGTTCATCGGCTTTGCCGGCCTCTCGCTGGCGGCGCTGGCCACGCTGCCGTTCCTGCCGCAGGCCTATTCGGCAGAGGACATGGTCAATCCCGAAGCGCGCCAGCTGCCTGCCCCGATGCTGGTCGTCGCGCTGGCGGGCGTGCTGGCCTACAACGTCGCGCAAGGCATTGCCTGGTCGGTGCTGTTCCTTGTCGGCATCGGCGCGGGGCTGGCTGAGCAGGCGGTGGCGGATGCGCTGTTCCTGTCGCAGATCCTTGCCGTCGGCGGGGCGCTCGCTTCGGTGTTTCTAGCGGGACACATCAGCCGGAACGGCGCGATTGCCTTCGGGATCCTGGCGGGCGCGGCCAGCATCGCGCTGCTGATCGGCAAGCCCAGCCTCACCTTGTTCGTGGTCGGCGTCTGCGGCTTCAATGTGCTGTGGAACTTCGTGCTGCCCTTCATTTTGGGCCGCGTCTGCGATTTCGATGAAAGCGGGCGGATGATGGCCTATGCGATCATGATGCAGATGATCGGCCTCGGCGGCGGCCCCTTGATTGCCGCGCACTTGCTTGACGGCACCGGCTACCGTTCGGCAGAAATGCTGTGTGTGGCGCTGTTCGTCGTGAGCTATGCGCTGCTGCTCGTCCCCATTCGCAAGCATCAGGCGCTGATCGCTGCCTGATTGCGTTTCCAGAGGAACCCTATCGTGTTTGAAACCGTGCCTGAATGCACCGGCCTTGCTGTCCAAAACCCGGCCACCGGTGCGCTGCTGGCCACGGTGCGCGCCTACGAGCCCGCCGAAATCAGCGCGATCATCGATGCCGCCGATGCCGCGCGCCCTGCGTGGGCCGCTGAAACCGCCAAGGCGCGCGCGGCGCTGCTGCGCCGGTGGTACGGCCTTATCATGGAGCGGCAGGAAGAGCTTGCCGCGCTGATCACGGCCGAATGCGGCAAGCCCTTGGCCGAAGCGCGCGGCGAAGTGGCCTATGGCGCCTCGTTCATCGAATGGTTCGCCGAGGAAGCCAAGCGCGCCTATGGCGAGACGGTGCCGACGTTCGCGGCCGGCAAGCGCGTGCTTACCATCAAGCAGCCCGTGGGTACGTGCGCGGCGATCACGCCCTGGAACTTCCCTATCGCGATGATCACCCGCAAGGTCGGCCCCGCGCTGGCGGCGGGCTGCTCGATCGTGGTCAAGCCCGCCGAGGCAACGCCGCTCTCCGCCCTCGCGCTGGAAACGCTGGCGCGCGAGGCAGGCGTTCCGGCAGATCTGTTCCGCGTCACCCCGTCGAACGATCCGGCGGGCGTCGGCAGCTTGTTTTGCGCGCATCCCAAGGTGCGCAAGCTGAGCTTCACCGGCTCGACCCGCGTGGGCAAGATCCTGATGGCGCAGGCCGCGCAGAACGTGACGCGCCTCAGCCTCGAACTCGGCGGGAATGCGCCGTTCATCGTGTTCGACGATGCCGATCTCGATGCGGCGGCTGAGGGCCTGATGGCCTCCAAGTTCCGCAATGCCGGGCAGACTTGCGTCTGCGCCAACCGCGTGCTGGTGCAGGACGGCGTCTACGATGCGTTCGTCGAGCGCGTGCGTGCCAAGGTTGCGGCGCTGGTGGTGGGCGATGGTGCCGCGCCCGGCACCACCATCGGCCCGCTGATCAACGGCGCGGCGGTCGAGAAGGTCGACGCGCTGGTGCGCGATGCGCTGGCGGGCGGAGCCTCCGCGCTGCTGGGCGGCAATCGTTCGAACGTGGGCGCGGGGTTCTACGAACCGACCGTGCTGGCAGGCGTGCGCGGCGACATGGCGATTGCCACTTCCGAAATCTTCGGACCCGTGGTGCCGCTGATCCGCTTTGCCGACGAGGACGAGGCGGTGCGCCTTGCCAACGACACGCCCTACGGCCTCGCCGCCTATTTCTATGCGCGCGATCTAGGCCGCGTGTGGCGGGTGATGGAAGCGCTCGAATACGGGATGGTCGGCGTCAACGACGGCATCCTCTCGACCGAAGTCGCGCCGTTTGGCGGCATCAAGCAATCCGGTCTTGGCCGCGAAGGATCGCGCCACGGCCTCGATGAATATCTCGAACTCAAATACTGCCTCATGGGAGGAATTGGCCGATGACCAGCAATCAGGATCTTTTGGCGCGCCGCGCAGCCGCCGTGCCGCGCGGGGTCTCCTCGATCCATCCGCACTTCTTCGAACGCGGCGTGAATGCCGAAGCGTTCGATGCCGAGGGCAATCGCTTCATCGATTTCGCGACCGGGATCGCGGTATGCAACACCGGCCATTCCGATCCGCGCATCGTCAACGCGGTCAAGCGCCAGCTCGACCAGTTCTCGCACTGCTCGTTTCAGGTGACGCCTTACGAAAGCTACATTGCGCTGGCCGAACAGCTCAATGCCGCTGCGCCCATCGAAGGGCCGGTGAAGACGATCTTCCTGACGACGGGCGCCGAGGCACTGGAAAACGCGGTGAAGATCGCGCGCATGGCGACCGGGCGGCGCGGGATCGTGACGTTCCAGGGCGGCTATCACGGCCGCACGCTGCTGACCCTCGCGATGACGGGGAAGGTGCTCCCCTACAAGGCCGGGTTCGGCCCGCTGCCGGGCGACGTGCACCACACGCGCTTCCCGATCCCGTACCACGGGTTCGATGAAGCGCAGGCCGTTGCCTCGTTGCAGGCGCTGTTTGCTGCGACCATCGAACCGTCCGCCGTCGCGGCCATCGTGATCGAGCCGGTGCTGGGCGAGGGCGGGTTCTACACCGCAAGCTACGCCTTCTTCCGCGCTCTGCGCGAGATTTGCGACAAGCACGGCATCCTGCTGATCGCAGACGAAGTGCAATCGGGCTTTGCGCGGACGGGCCGCATGTTCGCGATGGACTGGGTGCGCGAGGCGACGGGCGTGACGCCCGACATCATGACCATCGCCAAGGCGATGGCGGGCGGCTTCCCGATCTCGGGTGTGATGGGCAAGGCCGAGAT
>JAIXYF010000206.1 GCA_027490345.1 Novosphingobium sp. | reverse complement strand
TCCCCGGCGGGCCACCAGCAGCGGCTTGCCCGGCTTGATCGCCACGCGCCAGAACGCCAGATCGGCGCCCAATTGGGCCAATGCCGGGCGCACCAGATCATGATCGCCCACCGAAGCGCCGCCACTGGTAACAATGACATCGGCGCCGCGCGCGGCCTCAAATGCGGCCATCAGTGCCTCCAGCCGATCCGGCACCGGCCCGATCCGGGTGATCCGCACTGCAGGCTGGCTGGCAAGCGCGGCGAGCATCGCGCTGTTGCTTGCGGGCAGCTGATGCAGGGCAAGCTCGGCGCCGGGGGCGGCCAGTTCATCGCCGCCATCGATCACCGCCAGTTCGAGCGGGCGGCGCACTTGCAGAAGCGCATGGCCTGCCGTGATGGCCAGCGCGATCTGGGCTGCGCCAAGCTTGGTGCCCGCCTCCATCAGTGCATCGCCGCTGCGAAAATCGAGCCCGGCGCGGCGGATGTGGCGGGCGGGCGGATCGGGGGGCGTGCCGGTCAGCAGGAGCTGTTCCCCCCTGCGCGCAGCGTCCTCCTGAATGAGCACCATGTCCGCGCCCGCTGGCACCAGCGCGCCGGTGCTGATCCGGGCTGCTTCGGCCGGGCCGACCACGCCGCCAAACGGGCGCCCGGCAGCACTTTCGCCGATCACGCGCCAGGGGCCGGGCAGATCTGCAGCGCGCAGGGCATAACCGTCCATCGCCGAAACATCGGCGGCAGGCTGGGTGCGCAGTGCGCCTAGCGGCTGCGCCAGGTGGAAGCCTAGGCAATCGGCGGCCGCGCGCTGTTCGATCGGCAGCGTGGGGGCAATGGCCATCAGGCGGCGCTGCGCTTCTTCCAGCGCCAGCGGCGGGTTGGGGCGCTGCGGGGTCTGGACCGGATCGCTCATGGTGCGCGCCAATCCCCCGATTTGCCGCCGCGCTTTTCGATGAGGCGGACGCCATCGATTACCATCGCCTTGTCGATGGCCTTGGCCATGTCGTAGACCGTGAGCAGCGCGACCGAGACGGCAGTGAGCGCTTCCATTTCCACCCCGGTGCGCCCGGTGAGCGAGGCCGTGGCGCGGGCTTCGACGCCATTTTCGACGAAAGCAAATTCGACGCTGACGGCATCGAGCGCGAGCGGGTGGCACAGCGGGATGAGTTCTGCGGTGCGCTTGGCAGCCATGATTCCGGCAATGCGCGCGACGGCCAGCACATCGCCCTTCGGCGTCTTGCCATCACGCAGCGCAGCGAGCGTGGCGGCGTTCATGCGGATCGTGCCGATCGCGATGGCGACACGCTGCGTCTCCGCCTTGCCGCCGACATCGACCATGCGCGCGCGGCCTTGGGAATCGAGGTGGGTGAGCCCGTTCATGCGCCGAAATCCAACAAGGTTGACACAGTTGACACGGTCCTGAGGGGAAACATCAGGACTGGTTTCCGGGGGCAGGAAAAGCGCTGGGGTGAAAGGCGAATTGGTGCTTGCATCACGACGTGATGCCACGTCCGGGCGCGGTAGGACAGATGGAAAGGAAGCGGGCCGGGATGCCAGCACCGCCTCCTTTCCGGCAGTGCCTTCAAAGCACGAAATCGGCTGCTTTCAGCGTCATCAGGCCGGTCAGGCCGATCCAGAAATCGGCAAGGCTATCACCGTTGGTATCGCCTTGCACATACGTCGCGCCGTTGATCTGCTGGAACCGCAGCTGGCCCGCAACATTGCTGAAGGCGGAAGTGCCGATGAAGGTGAATGCCTGATTGCCGCTGGTCGGCGTGCTGGCGTCGACCAGCGCAAGGTCGATCCGGTCTGCATCTGCCTGAGTGAAATCGACGATCACATCGGCAGTGGCGGCGGACTTGCCGCCGAAGTCGCCCTGCGCAAACACGAAGGTATCCTTGCCCGAGCCGCCACCCAGCGAATCGCGGCCAATCCCGCCGGTGATCGTATCGATGTCGGCGCCGCCGAACAGGTTGTCGATGCCGACGCCGCCTTCAAGCACGTCATTGCCAAGGCCGCCCACCAGCGTATCTTCACCTGCCTGACCGACCAGCCGGTCGTTGCCGCCATTGCCGGTGAGCCGGTTGGCATTGAGATCGCCGATCAGCAGATCGGTCCCGGTGTCTGATCCGGTTACGTTTTCGAACTGGGCAAAGGCATCGCCAAGCGCCCAGCCGGTGAAGGCGATGCTGCGATCCAGCGCAAACTGGACGCCGCTCGAACCGGAATAATTGATCGTGTCGATGCCAGCGCCGCCTGCGGCGAGATCCTGCGTGGCTCCCGGCGTATAGGAATCGGCCCCATCGCTCAAATTGGTCTGGCCGGTGATGGTGCCGCCGCGATTGTCAAAGGTGTCGTCGCCCGTGCCCGTGAACACATCGCCATCAATCAAGCCGCGGTTCATCACGAAGTTCGATCCGTTGCTGAGCTGGATACTGCCAACAATCTGTCCGAAATTGCGGATGTTGTCGTTGCCGTTGCCCAGGCTGAGCGCCGATCCACCAAACCCATTGAGATCGCCGAAGTTGCGCAGGAAGAGCGCTTC
>JAIXYF010000386.1 GCA_027490345.1 Novosphingobium sp. | reverse complement strand
GTAGTCACCGGGTTCGGGAATATCATCCGCGCGCCCGCCCAGCAGCCACACCTTGGTCCACACCCGGTCCCATTCGAGCTTCATGAACGCTTCGGAGTAATAGCGCTCCGCCGGGATCAGATCGTGGCCCAGCCCCGGATCGGGCGCCTTGTCCACCGGCGTGCGACTGGGATTGTCCTCGGGCGAAACGCGGATCACGTCGACGACGCGCTTCACGTCCATCTTCGACGTGTCCCACGTGACGGGCCGATGCGTCACAGGCTCGCTCATTTTAGAAATGCGTCCGGTTGGTGAAGGCGCCGTCGACCACGAGGTGCGAACCGCTGCACCAGCTAGCCGCCTCGCTGGCGAGGAACACGATAGCGCGCGCCACTTCCTCAGGTCTCCCAAGCCGCCCCATCGGCTGCTGGCGCAGCTGCGACTGGTAGAACTTTTCCATCGTGCCCTTGATCATGTCCCAGTTGCCGCCCTCGAACTCTACCGGGCCGGGCGAGACGACATTGACGCGGATGCCGTCCTTGCCGTGCGCGAGCGCGAGCTGCTTGCCATAGGTGATCAGCGAGGCCTTCATCGCGTTGTAGGCCTGCGGGCCGCCCATCGCTTCCAGCGCGCTGGTGGTGGCGACCAGCACGATGGAGCCGCGCTTTTGCGCCGCCATCACCGGGACCACCGCCTCGATCGCGCGGACGGGGCCCATCACGTCGGTTTCGAACGCGTTGTGCCAATACTTCTCGCTGCCCATGCCGCCCCCGGCGGAGCTCAGCGGGATCAGCACGTCGACGCCTTCCAGCGCCTCAATAGCCCATTCGAGCCAGCCCTTGTAATCATCCGCGCGCTTCACGTTACAGGGCTTGCCGACGACCTTGGTGCCATAGCGCGAGAGCGCGGCGACCGCGTCTTTCACGCTGTCTTCGCCGCGCGCACTGATCGCCACGTCGGCGCCCTCGCGCGCAAGGATCTCGGCCACCGCATAGCCAATGCCGCGCGCGCCGCCGACGACGATGGCCTTCTTGCCCTGAAGTCCCAGATCCATGCCTTGTCCTTTCCCGTGCGGCGGCTACCATTGCTTTGCGCGCAGCCGCCCATGAAGCAGCCAGACCAGCCCACCCCTCATTACACCGCACACTCTATTGGGAGGCGCGCGGTGCGCCAAGAAAAAAACATGCTTGAATGCTTTTTTATGGTCCGTCATAGCGGATGGAACCGCTGCAGAACGGGCAAAGGAAACGGGAGAATCATGAGGTTCACGCGCATCAGCACCGAAGCCGGAACGCGGGCATGAGCGGGCGCGGCAAAGGCCCCCTCGCAGGCGTTCGCGTGCTCGATCTGACCGCCGTGTTGATGGGCCCTTATGCCACGCAGATCTTCGCCGATCTGGGCGCGGACGTGATCAAGATCGAAGGCCCTGCAGGCGATACCACGCGCTTTATCCCCCCCGGCCCGGACCCTTCGCGCGGCGCGATGTTCCTCAATGTCAATCGCGGCAAGCGCAGCCTCGCGCTCGATCTGAAGCAGCAGGCCGCGCGCGATGCCGTGTTGCAGCTGGCCAAGAACGCGGATGTCTTCATCCATTCGATGCGCGCGCAGGCGATTGCCCGCCTCGGGCTCGATTATGCCGCGCTGAAAGCGGCCAACCCGCGCATCATCTACGCCAATCTCTATGGCTATGGCCGCACCGGGCCTTACCGGGATTATCCGGCCTATGACGATATCGTGCAGGCCGCCTCCGGCATCGTCGATCTGCAGGCCAAGCTTTCGGGCGGGGAGGCGACCTACAGCGCCACGGTCATGGCCGACAAAGTGGCGGGCTTGACCGGTGCCTATGCCGTGATCGCCGCGCTCTATGCCCGCGAAAAAACCGGCGAGGGGCAGGAAATCGAAGTCCCGATGTTCGAGACGCTGGTGTCGTTTGCCGCCACCGAACACATCTGCGGCTCGCTGTTCGATCCCCCGCTCGGGCCGCCGGTCTATCCGCGCGCAACTTCGCCCTCACGCAAGCCCTACAAGACGGCGGACGGGCATGTCGGCGTGATGATCTATAACGACAAGCAGTGGCAGGCCTTCTTCCGCGAACTGGGCAACCCCGAGTGGTCGAAAGACCCGATGTTCGCCTCGATGCGCAGCCGCAGCGAGAATATCTCGGCGGTGCTGGCCCATGTCGAGAAGGTCATGGCCACCCGCACCACGGAAAGCTGGATGGACCTGTTCCGCCGCGCTGAAATCCCCGCAACCCCCATCGCATCCCTGCAAGACCTGCTCCACGATCCCCACCTTGAGGAGACAGGCTTCTGGCACAGCGCCGAAACGGAGCTTGGCACCTTGCGCTATCCCGGCATTCCCACGAGCTTTTCCGGCACCCCCGGTGCCATCGGTGATCCGGGGCCAACGCTCGGCGCAGATAGTGCGGCGGTGCTTGGCGAAGCAGGCTTCGGCGCGGAAGAAATCGCGGCCTTGGTCGCAACAGGAGCAGTCTTGTCATGAGTGGACCCGGGGCCGAATGGGATGCCGCGCTTGCCGAAGGCCGCTTCCTGATCCAGCAGCCAGTCGGCGGCGGCAAGCCGGTGTTCCCGCCGCGCGCCTTCGCCCCGGGCACTGGCGCAGAGCTTGAATGGGTCGATGCCTCGGGCCTCGGCACCGTCTATTCCGCCACCTGGATCCAGCGCAAACCACCCGAGCCGCCCTACAATGTCGTGCTCGTCGATCTCGCTGAAGGCGCGCGGATGATGGGCCGTGTCGAAGGCGTCACGCCCGAAACGCTGCACATCGGCATGGCCGTCAAGGCCCGCATCGTCGCCGGGGAAACCCCTGTAATTGTCTTCGATCCGGTGGAGCAGGCCCATGGGTGATGTGTTCCCGCGCGGCCGCGTTTCGGTCGCGGGCGCTTCCACGTTCGGCGTGGGCGAAATGCCCGGCCACTCGACCATCGAGATGGCGGGCAAGGCGGTCGGGCTCGCGCTCGCCGATGCCGCGATCAACCTGTCGGAAGTAGACGGGCTGTTCATCGCGCTGCCCGACGACCTTTTCGCGGGCCTCAGCCTTGCGCAGTACCTCGGCCTCCACCCGCGCTTCACCGACAACAACCGCGCGGGCGGGGCCTCGTTCATGAGCCACCTCGTGACGGCGTGCATGATGCTCGACGCGGGGTATCTCGATTGCGCGGTGATTGCCTATGGCGCGAACCAGCGCTCCAGCGGCGGCAAGCTTTCCACCCCGGCCCGGCCCGACCGGTGGGACGCGCCCTACAATCCGATGTACCCGCTCTCGTTCTATGCGCTGGCCGCCGCGCGCCACATGCACCAGTACGGCACGACGCGCGAGGAGCTGGCCAGTGTCGCCGTCGCCGCGCGCCTTTGGGCCAACACCAACCCCGAAGCCTTCGCCAAGGGGCCGCTGACCATCGAGGACGTCATCGCCTCGCGCCTCATCAGCAGCCCGATCCGCGCGCGCGATTGCTGCCTTGTGACCGACGGCGCCGCTGCGCTCGTCCTCACCCGCACCGACCGCGCGAAGGACGGCCCGCGCCCGCTTGTCCCCGTGCTCGGCGCGGCTGCCGCGACGTGGTACAATTCGGTCACGCAGGCCGATGACATCACGATCACCGCCGCCGCCGAATCCGGCACGCGCGCCATGGCGATGGCGGGCCTCACGCCCGGCCAGATCGACACCGTCCAACTCTACGACGCGTTCACCATCAACACGATCCTGTTCCTTGAAGACCTTGGCTTCTGCCCCAAGGGCGAAGGCGGCAAGTTCGTGGCAAGCGGCGCGATTTCGCCGGGCGGCTCGCTGCCGGTCAACACCAACGGCGGCGGGCTTTCGTGCTGCCACCCCGGCATGTACGGCATGTTCGCGATGGTCGAGGCGGTACGCCAGATGCGTGGGCATTCGGCAAACCAGATCGCGGGGGCCAAGACCGCACTGGCACACGGCAATGGCGGCACGCTCTCCGCACAGGCGACGGTGATCTTCGGCAACGCCGAGACGATCTGATCGCACCGGATCGGTACTAAAGCGGCTGACGGCCCGGCAGAAAGATGTTTGCCGGGCCACCCTATTGCGATACCCGTCGCCCACTGAACGACGGAACCATGCCACATGGGCACACAATACGGCACGAGTGGCAACAACGCGCTGGACGGCACCACCGGCAACGATGTGATCGAAGCTGGAGCGGGTAGCGACACCATCCGTTCAGGCGCGGGCAACGACCGCATCAGCGATATCGGCGGCCGCATCAATGTCATCGACGCGGGCGATGGCAACGACCGCATTGATTTTCTTGATTATTACGGTGGCGGCCAGAACACCCCGTTCGGCACGATCCCGGTCACCATCGCCATCGCCGCAGGCGCAGGGAACGATACCGTCTCTTTCAGCGCCGCGCGAAGCGGCTCCGCTGCCATCGATCTGGGCAGCGGCAACGATGTGCTCTGGCTGGGTCAGGCGCTCGGTTCGGGGCCGGTCACGATCACGCTGGGAACCGGCCAGGACCGGGTGATCCTGACCGAGACGCATCAGGCCAACCGCGCCGTCAGCATCACCGATTTTGCCGTGGGCAATGCGGGCGATGTGCTCGATCTCTCGCGCTTCCTCGCGGTCAGCGGGCCGAACTGGCTCGGCTTCGCCGGAATTGATACCAACTATTTCGCCGATAGCCGGTTGCTGCTGCGGCAGGACGGCGCGGATACGCTTGTCGTCCTCGATGACAACGGCACCGCGCCCGATACCGTGTTCACCCAGCCGCGCGTGGTGCTGCGCCTCGTCGGCGTCGATGCGGCGCAGCTCACCGCCGCCAACTTCGCCGGGCTTGATCCCGCTGGAACGCCACTTGCCCAGACCGTGCAGACGGGCATGGCAGGCAATGACGTGCTCTTCGCCAGCGTTTCCAGCAGTCTCTCCGGCCGCGGCGGCAATGATCGGCTCGAAGGCGCGGCGGGCGATGATGTGCTGCTGGGCGGCGCGGGCAACGATGTGCTCAATGGTGCCTTCGGGCGCGACCGGCTTGAAGGCGGCGCAGGCAACGATACGCTCGATGGCGGCTCAGGCAGCGACACCCTGCTCGGCGGCGATGGCAACGATGCGCTTTCCGATACCGTCTCGGGCAACGACACGCTCGATGGCGGCGCGGGCGATGACACGAT
>JAIXYF010000294.1 GCA_027490345.1 Novosphingobium sp. | reverse complement strand
GGCGATGTCAACGGCGACGGCTTTGCCGATCTGATATTTGGCGCGCCCTATGGCCCCAATGGCGTGAATGGCGGCAGGGATGCCGGCAAGGCCTATCTCATCTTCGGCAAGGCCGGGGCCACACGCGCCAACATCGACCTTACCTCGCTTGCAGCGAGCGACGGCTTTATCATCCAGGGTGATATCTTCGAGCGCGATACCGGGGCTGATCGGGCAGGCTTCAGCGTTGCGTCGGCGGGAGACATCAACGGCGACGGATTTGCTGACCTGATCGTCGGCGCGCCAGATGGCGACATCGAATTTTCTAGCACCTATCCCGGCGAGGGCGGCGAGGCTTACGTCATCTATGGCAGCGCGAACATTGGTCGTGTCAATCGGGCACCGACCGCAGCGCCAGTGACGCTCGCTGCGATTGCCGAGGACAGCGGCGCGCGGATCATCACCGCCGCTGAGCTGCTCGCTGGCGCGGCCGACGTTGATAGCCCCTCGCTCACCATCACCGCGTTCACTCTCACCTCGGGCAATGGCACGCTGGTAAACAACGGCAATGGCACCTGGAGCTATACCCCGGCGGCCAACGACGATACCGCCGCCACGTTCGCCTACACCGTCTCGGACGGCAGCCTCAGCGCCAGTTCGACCGCCAGCCTCGATATCACCCCGGTGGGCGAAGTGCCGGTGATCACTTCGAACGATGGCGGAGCGACAGCAACCCGCTCGGTCGCAGAAAACACCACCGCCATAACCACCGTGCAAGCCACTGATCCAGATGCGGGCACCACGCTCACGTATTCCATCGCTGGCGGCGCGGATGCGGCGCGCTTCCAGATCAACGCCACCACGGGCGCGCTTGCGTTCATTGCCGCGCCGAATTTCGAAGCCCCGACCGATGTTGGGGCAAACAATGTGTATGACGTGATCGTGAGAGCAAGCGACGGCCTGCTCTTCGATACACAGGCCATCGCGATCACGGTGACAGACGGCGTCGACACCTTCACCGGCACGGCGCTCGCGGACACGCTGACGGGCACCAACGGCGCGGACATCATCCTTGGGCTCGGCGGCAACGACACGCTCAATGGGCTTGGCGGGGCCGATGTGATGGACGGCGGCGCCGACGCAGACAGCATGTCAGGGGGCGCTGGAGACGATACGTATTACGTTGATAACGTGGGCGACAAGGTATTCGAGAACGCGAATGAAGGCACCGACACAGTCTTCAGTTCGGTCGATTTCAGTCTGGCTGGCGGTTTCGTCGAACAGCTTACGCTAACCGGCGCTAATGCGATTTCAGCCACGGGCAATAGCCTGGCCAACACGCTGGTCGGCAACGACGCGGCCAATGTTCTCAACGGGCTTGGCGGTGCGGACACGATGGCCGGCGGAAAAGGTGACGATCGCTATTACGTCAACAATGCTGGCGACCGGATAATCGAGCGCGCGAACGGCGGCGTCGACACGGTCTTCAGCGCGATCAATTTCTCTCTGGCCGGCACGTTTATCGAAAAGCTGGTGCTTATCGGCAAAAGCGCGCGTTCGGCCACGGGCAACAGCCAGGCCAACACGCTGGTTGGCAACGACGCGGCCAATGTCCTCAACGGGCTTGGCGGTGCGGACTGGATGACCGGCGGAAAGGGTGACGATACCTATCACGTCAACAATGCCGGCGACCGGGTGATCGAGCGCGATGACGGCGGTGTCGACACGGTCTTCAGCTCGGTCAATTTCTCTCTGGCTGGCACGTTCATCGAGCAGCTGGTGCTTACCGGCAAAAATGCGCTTTCAGCCACGGGCAACGGCTATGGCAACACCTTGACCGGCAACGACGGCGCCAACACAATAATGGCGCGTGGAGGGGCTGACATACTCGATGGTCGCGGGGGTGCCGATAATCTTGCGGGGGGTGACTGGCGAGACACATTTGTCTTCAGCACTGCGCTCGGCTTGGGGAACATCGATACGATCAGCGACTTTTCCCCTGCCGACGATACGATCCGGCTTGTGAGGACAATCTTCACTGGCCTTGCAGTCGGCCAGCTTGATGACGGCGCCTTTTTCATCGGGGCAGGTGCCAGTACTGTGGATCACCGGATCATCTACAATAGAGTGAACGGCGCTCTTCTGTTCGATGCAGACGGCAGCGGTTCAACGGACGCGGTCCAGTTCGCCACCCTGTCAACCGGACTTGCACTGACTTTTGCAGATTTCGTGGTGGTCTAGATCAGGGGGAACCTTGCCTGAATCCGCAGCTGTTCCCCCGCCCATGCCCTAGAGGATCAGGATGTCTGCCGCTGTCAGGGCCGGTTGGCCCTTCAACTGGACAATGGCGATGGCGGCCTGCCCGCCGATGCCGTCTGCATCATAGTAGAGGGCGCCGGTTGTGGTGTTGTAGATGATGCGGTCGGCGGCGTCCTGTGCGGCTTTGGCGCCTGCTCCGGCATGGAATTGGCTTGCGGTAAGGTGGCCATCCGTCTGCGTCACGGCGGCGAAGACGGTTTTGTCGAGTGTGATGAAATCGCCCTCGGCAGTTTTGAAATCAGTGATCGTATCGCGCACGCGCGGCCGGGCGAGGGTGTCGAAGTTGAAGGCATCGCCGCCTGCGCCGCCGATCAGGATATCGGCGCCATCGCCGCCATAGAAGGAATCGGCCCCCGCGCGGCCAGACAGGCGGTCGGCCCCGGCGCTGCCGTCGAGGATATCGGCTTGCGATGATCCGGTGATGACGTCCGCTCCCCTTGTCCCGGTAATCGAGATGGTCGGAGCGAAATCGCCCAGGAAGGTGAACTGAGAGGCGCTGAACCGGCTGGCTTCGGTGATGTTCAGGGTTTCCGTAACGCTTCCGGAAAGTTGGAGCGCGGCGGGCAGCATCCGCATCTGGCTGGCCGTTACGTTCAGCGTGGCATCGAAATCAAACCGAATGCCCTCGATCGAAACGACGGTGCCGGCAAAGGTGACGGCCGAAGTGATATAGAGGAAATCCGTTCCCGCCCCGCCGTTGAACAAGTCTCCGGCAACCACGGAGACCCCCATGCCCAAGACATCATCGCCGCCTTTGCCATAGAGCTTGTCGGCACCGCCCTGCCCGCCCAGATACTCGCTGCCGACCGAACCGATGAGCGTATCATTGCCTGCGTTGCCGATCAGATCCTGCTCGATCCCCAGCTTGCCGATGGCATCCGATGCCCGCAGGACATAGTTGCGCTCATCTCCGGCGCGCAGTTCGACATAGTCGTTGCTGAACTGTAGCGCCAATTGCGAGCTGGTATCAAAGCCCATGAAAGTCAGGTCCGGCAAGGTGATGGCACTGGCCCCGCCCATGCCGCCGGTCACCTCGTACGCCACTTCGTTTCCGCCGTCGCTTCCCGTGATCGTCATCGCGGTGCCTGCGGCCACCGTTCCGGTTGCAGTTCCCGGCACTTTGACCAGAAATTGTGCGCGATCGAAGTAGAATGCGGCGTTTGTGAAATCGAGCCGTTCCACCGAACGCACGTCGCTGAACGCATATGTCCAATCGCTGAATTGGGATGCCTGCAGGATCAGCCTGTCAATCCCGGTGCCTCCGTCGATCAAGCCATAGGGTGTGAGGGGGCGTGAACCATAAGGATCGGCCTCACTGACGATAATCCTATCGGCACCGCCGAGCGCCATTACTGTATCACCAAAGTTGATATTCAGCGCATTTGCGCCGTCAGTTCCAGTAATCAGCATAAATGCCCCGCCCCTGATTCGTCCCAAGCTGGTTTGTTTATGGATGTAGGCACTGCAGATGCCAAACCGTTTTTATCACCGCTCAGCTACTGCCTTAATCCGGAAACACAGTTCACTATTCGCTGCGCAGGCAGGCCCGGTCTCTCTTTGGGTTGCACTATTACGAAGATGGCCTTTGGGGGCTTGGCAAGCGCCTTTCCGCAGGCCACCCCTGCCCAAATCGGGAGTGGCAGCAAGGGCGCGCCGTTCCCATGGTCACACCACACATCACACCTCGCAACATAGAGAGAAGGAACGCGCAATGGATCTCGGGCTGAAGGACAGGAAGGCCATTCTGGTTGGCGCCAATGGCGGGATCGGGCGGCAGGTCGCACTCGCGCTTGCGGCTGAAGGCTGCCATGTGGCGGTGTGCGGGCGCACGCAGGTGAAGGTCGACAAGGTGGTGGGCGAACTGACGCCGAGCGGGGTCACCGTCTATTCCGAGGCGCTGAACGTGACCGACGCCGAGGCGGTTCCGGCTTATGTTGACCGCGCGGCCGCAGCGCTGGGCGGGTGCGACATTTTCATCAGCTTCACTTCCGCCAATCTGGGCGAAGACAGCGATGCGGGCTGGGATGCGGTGATGCAGGCCGATATCCTGCCGATGCGGCGCGGCATCGCGGCGGCCAAGCCCTATCTGCTGCAATCCGATGCGGGCTCGATCATTTGCATCAGCTCCACCGGCGCGGTGGAAGAATTCATGGGCGTGCAGCCGTATAACGCGCTGAAGGCAGCGGTGATGGTCTATTCGTCCGATCTGTCGCAGGCGCTGGCGCCGCAGGGCGTGCGGGTGAATTGCATCACGCCCGGCCCGATTATGACCGAGGACGGGCCCTGGGCCTATATCAAGGAAAAGATGACGCCGTTTTACGAAAGCACCCTCGCCAACATTCCGATCGGCCGGATGGCCACCGGCGAAGAGCTGGCCAAGGCAATCGTGTTCGTGGCCTCACCCGCCTGCAAGGCGATGACGGGCGCGAACCTCGTCGTCGATGGCGGCTATACGAAGCGGGTGCAGTTCTGATCTGCACCACCCCCAACCCCCTCCTCTGAAGAGGAGGGGGCTTTACGGGGTCAGCGGATCGGGCAGTCCGGCGAAAGACGCATGTCGAGATAGGTATCGACCGCGCGCATCATTTCGTCGAGCTCGTTTTCGAAGAAGTGGTTGGCGCGGGGCACTTCATCGTGGTGGATGGTGATGTGCTTTTGCGTGCGCAGCTTGTCCACCAGCTTCTGCACGGCATTGGGCGTCACCACTGTATCGGCTGCGCCTTGCACGATGATGCCGCTGGCGGGGCAGGGGGCCAGGAAGCTGAAATCATACATGTTGGCCGGCGGGGCGACCGAGATGAAGCCGCGGATTTCCGGGCGGCGCATGAGGAGCTGCATCCCGATCAGCGCGCCGAACGAATAGCCCGCAATCCACGTGGTGGTGGCTTCGGGATGGATCGACTGCACCCAATCGAGCGCGGCGGCCGCGTCTGACAGTTCGCCGATACCGTTGTCAAAGCTGCCCTGGCTGCGGCCGACGCCGCGAAAGTTGAAGCGCAGCACGGCAAAACCGCGCGCCACGAAGGTTTTATACATCGCCTGCGTGATCCGGTCGTTCATCGTGCCGCCGGCTGGCGGGTGCGGATGGAGGATCATCGCGACGGGCGCGCGCGGGCGCGATGCAGGCTGGAAGCGGCCTTCGAGGCGACCATCGGGACCGGGAAAGATGACTGCGGGCATGGACTGTCCTGATTGACCGAGCCCTGTTGTGTGGGGCTGGGGGGCCGCGCGGCACGCCGGGGCTGGGAAAAGCGGAAGGCCGGTATATAGAAACGCTTGCCTCAAAAGCAATCATTCCCGCCAAAGCGAACATTCATGCCGCCGATCTACCTCGACCATGCCGCCACCACACCGCTGCTGCCCGCCGCGCGCGCGGCCATGCTGGAAGGCTTTGCGATCTGGGCCAATCCCTCCAGCCCGCACAAGGCCGGCCGCGCGGCGCGGGCGGCGCTGGAGGATGCGCGCGCGCGGGTGAAGGCGGCGCTGGCATGGACGGGTGAGGTGATCTTCACCTCCGGGGCAAGCGAGGCGCTGGCACTGGCGATAACGCGCTGCGCGGTGCCGCTGGCGGCAGTTTCTGCGGTGGAACATGAAGCGGTGCTGCGCTGGGCGGGCGATGCAGCGCGGCTGCCGGTCGATGCGCAGGGCCGGGTGGCGGCTGCGGGCGCGCTGCAGGGCCTGATCGCAGTGCAGCAGGTGAACAACGAAACCGGGGTCATCCAGCCGATGCAAGAACAGGCCGCCGCCATCCGTGCGGCTGGCGGCCTGCTGCTGGCCGACTGCGCGCAAAGTGCGGGCAAGCTTGCGCTGCCCCAGGCAGACTTCATCGCCATCAGCGCGCACAAGTTTGGCGGCCCCATTGGCGTGGGCGCGCTGCTGGTGCGCGATTGGGCGCTGCTGCAGCCCACCGGCGGGCAGGAGCGCGGCTATCGCGGCGGCACGGAAAACCTGCCGGGCGCGCTGGCCATGGTGGCCGCACTGGAAGCGGGCTCTGGCTGGCTGGAGGACGCCGCGCGTCTGCGGGCGATGCTTGATAAAGGCGTGGCAGCGGCGGGCGGCGAAGTGGTTGCAGAACAGGCATCGCGGCTGGCCACCATCGGCGGATACCGGATGCCGGGTCGGGCTGCCAATGCCCAGTTGATCCGGTTTGACGGCATGGGCATTGCGGTTTCGGCAGGGAGTGCGTGTTCGTCGGGCTCGCTTAAAGCGAGTCCGGTGCTGACGGCGATGGGCTATCCCCATGCGGGGGAAGTGATCCGCGTGTCCATCGGGCGCGAGACAACGGAAGGCGAGATCGCCGCGTTTCTCAGCGCATGGCGGGAGATCAGGGGGTGATCGACCGAGCCGGTATCTACCTCGACTATCAGGCGACCACCCCGCTCGCTCCCGAAGCGCGCGAGGTGATGCTGCGCTGGCTCTCGGACGATGGCTTCGCCAACCCTCACAGCTCCCACCGCCCCGGCCGCGCCGCTGCCGCTGCGGTGGAGCTGGCGCGCGAGCAGGTGGCGGGGCTGTTCCCGCCCGGCGGCCGCGTGCTCTTCACCTCCGGCGCGACCGAGGCGCTCAATCTGGCCATTCTGGGCTGCGGGGCGCAGCGGCTGGCGGTGTCCGCCATCGAACATGCCGCCGTGCTCGATACCGCGCGCTTTGCCGATCCGGCCTGCGCGGTACTGCCGGTGAGGGCGGACGGACTGGTCGCGGCGGACGCAGCGATCCCCGCAGGCACTGGCCTCGTTGCCGTCATGCAGGTCAACAACGAGATCGGCACGGTGCAGCCGGTGGATGCACTGGCGGACGCGGCTCACGCGGCGGGAGCGCTGTTTCTGTGCGATGCGGTGCAGGGGGCAGGCAAGCTCGCCCCGCCCGCGAATGCCGACATGATCGCGATTTCGGCGCACAAGCTGCATGGCCCCAAGGGCATCGGCGCGCTGTGGGTACGCGATGGCGTGACGCTGACGCCGCTGATCCACGGCGGCGGGCAGGAGGGGGGCTTGCGCTCCGGCACGCTGAGCCCCGCGCTCTGCGCCGGGTTTGGCGCAGCGGCGGCGCTGTGCACAAGTCTGCGGGAAAGCGATGGACAGCACGTGGAAAGCCTGTGGATCAAGGCCCGCGCGCTGTTTGCCGATTGGACGCTTAATGGCAGCGCCGATCAGCGCTGGCACGGCAATCTCAATGTGCGCCGCGCTGCGCTTGATGTCGCGCGGCTGATGTCGGAATGCCGCACTTTGGCCATTTCCGCAGGCTCGGCCTGTGCCAGCGGCTCGGGGCGGCCCAGCCATGTCTTGCGCGCGCTCGGACTTTCGGACAGGGAAGCGAGAACCGCGATCCGGATCGGCTTCGGACGCTATACACGGGCAGAGGATCTTGAACGGGCCGCCGCCGCGATCAACGCGGCTGCGCAGGATCAATGAGCGCAAGGCGCGCCATGCGCGCCGGGCTGCCGGGAGCGTTGTAGCCATGGTCAAGATCACGTTCATCACCGCGCAGGATCAGCGCATCCATTGCGAAGCCGCGCCGGGCACGCGCCTGCTGGAAGTGGGCCAGAACGCCGGGCTGCCGCTGGAAGGCACCTGCGAGGGGCAGATGGCCTGTTCCACCTGCCATGTCGTGGTCGCGGCAGAGTGGTTCAACAAGCTCGATGCCGCGAGCGATGATGAGGAAGACATGCTCGATCTCGCTGCCGGGGTGACGCGCACCAGCCGCCTTTCGTGCCAGATCGTGCTGACCGAAGCGCTGGACGGCCTCGAAGTGCGCGTGCCCGAAGAAGCGCGGGATATGCAGGGGCGCTAAGCGGCGCTAGGGGAATACCCCTAAGGCTCGGGTGACGGGCACAACGGGGAGCCAGAGTGCCACACGCGTTGCCGCATCGCCTGATCCGCGCGCTGCTCGTGGTGCTGGCCCTTTGCCTTGCCACTCCCGCCCAAGCCCAGCTGCGCGCGCTGCAGAACCCCTCGTTCGAAGCCAATGATCCCTTAGGGCCGGGTGCGCCGAACTACGATATTCTGCCGATCGCATCGGTGACAGGGTGGAACTCCACCACGGGCGAGATCGAGCTGTGGGACACCACGTTCAACGGTGTCCCCGCTTATGCCGGTGTGGTCTTTGCCGAAATGAATGCCAATACCAACGGCACGCTGTTCCAGAATATCTGCCTGATCAATGGCGAGCCGTTTGGCTGGACGTTTGCCCACCGCGCCCGCGCCGATGGACCGCCGACCCAGACCGCGCGGTTTCAGGTGGCCTCCAGCGCCGGCACGGTGATCCAGACACTGGCGACTCAGATATCCACCACGTCCAACCAGGTGTGGAACGTCAACACCGGAAGCACGACCTACACCGGTCCTTCGGGTATGCAGCGGGTGCAGTTCACCACCACCAACACTGGCTCCTATGGCAATTTCCTTGATGCCATCCAGCTCACCTTGCGGCCTTTCGTGCAAGTTTCGGCGGCTAGCAGCACGGGGGCGGAAAGCGTGCCCAGCGCGGGCATGGCCACGCTGCTGGTCACCGGCACGCCCACCAGCGCGATCAATGTCGTGGTCAGCATCACCGGCGGCACCGCCACGCGCGGCACGGATTATACCACCCCCGGCAATGCCGCGACGTTCACTGTCACCATCCCGGCCGCCACCTATTACAATACGCCGGTTGCCCTTGGCATCAACGTGATCGACGATACCGCGCTCGAGGCCGCCGAGACGATCACGTATGCGATCAGCGCGGGCACGGGCTATACCATTGCGCACACCACCTCCTGCGGCGCTTCGGTGCAGACCACCGGCACCTATACCATCACCGACAATGATAGCCGGGTGACGCTGCGCAAGCAGTGGGCCGATGCGACGCTGGGCGATGATGCCACGATCACGCTGGCGCGCGGCGCTACGATGATCGGCACGCTGGCATCAGACGCAGGCGCGGCGAATGAGCTGGACACCAGCGCAGTGCCCACCCCGGTCGTGCTGGGCGAAACGGTCACGCTGGCCGAGACGCTCGCCGCCGGGAATGTCAGCAGCTATTTCGGAGCGGCGTCCTGCACCGGGGCGGCGGATACCAATCTGGCCGACGGACTGACCATCGGTGCGGCGGAAACCGCGATCACCTGCACCTTCACCAACACCCGGGTGCCCGCGCTGCTGGTGAGCAAGACCTCCCAGATCGTTTCCGATCCGGTCAATGCCAGCAATCCCAAGGCCATTCCCGGCGCGGTGGTGCGCTATTGCATTCTGGTGACCAACCCCGGCACGCTGGCAGGCACCGGCATTGCCGCGACCGATCTTCTGCCCGCCGGCATCACCTATAGCCCCGGCACCGCGCGCAGCGGGGCGACCTGCGCTGCGGCGACCACGGTGGAGGACGACGATGCCGCCGGAGCGGACGAGAGCGATCCCTACGGCGTCTCACATCTGGCGGGCACGCTGACCGCCACGGCCACCACGCTGGCACCGGGGGCAAGCTTTGCCATCACCTTTGCTGCCACGCTGAATTGACCGGCAGCCAGCGCGCACCGCGGCGGAAACATTTTGTCGTTTGATTGCTGGCAAGCCCACATGTTACGGAACAGAAAGAATTAATCCTGTCGTTGGTTATAGTCTGGCTTAGCTTGTTGCAGCTTACGGATGATACCAATTGCAGATCGGCAGGCGCATCACCAGGTGCGCTGTCTGGCCCGGATACCTCCGCCGCGCACGATGAACCTATCAGGATGATCAAAACTCTATGTCTGAACCTCTGAAGGCGGGCGCTCTTACGGCCAACTGGCGCGCCGATGTTCCTGCATCCATCGTGGTTTCACTTGTCGCGCTGCCGCTGTGTCTTGGCGTGGCGCTGGCATCCGGGGCGCCCCTGTTCGCAGGCCTCGTCTCGGGCATTGTCGGCGGTATCGTCGTCGGGCTGCTGAGCCGCTCGCCGCTGTCGGTCAGCGGTCCGGCTGCGGGCCTGACGGCCATCGTCTTCGCTGCGATCGAAGGGCTGGGCAGCTATGATGCGTTCCTGCTGGCGGTGTGCCTGGCGGGCGTGATGCAGATCGGGTTCTCGTTTCTGCGCGCGGGCGTTCTGGCCGAATTCGTGCCGTCTTCGGTCATCACCGGGATGCTTGCGGCCATCGGCCTGATCCTGATCCTCAAGCAATTGCCACATGCCATCGGGTATGATGGCGATCCGGTCGGCGACATGGCGTTTGGCCAGCCCGATGGCGGCAACACGCTGTCGACCGTGGCCAACATGCTGCGCAACGATATCCAGTGGGGCGCGCTGCTGGTTGCGGCGATCAGCCTGATGTTCCTGTTCTGGTGGGACAAGGCTCGTCCCAAGGAAGGCCCGCTGCGGTTTGTGCCGGGGCCGCTGGTGGTCGTGGCATTCGGCGTGGGGGCCAATGCGTGGTTCCAGCAGTTCATGCCTTCGCTCACGATTGCGCCCAGCCACCTCGTCGCCGTGCCGATCCCGACCTCGATGGCCGGCTATGCCGATCTGCTGCGCCTGCCGGATTTTACCGCCGTCGCCCGCTCGGCGGTGTGGATTGCCGCTCTCACGATCGCGATTGTCGCCAGCCTCGAATCGCTGCTCAGCGTGAAGGCGGTGGACGAGATCGACCCCCAGCGCCGCGTGACCGACAAGAACCGTGAACTCCTCGCGCAGGGCTGCGGCAATCTGGTCGCCGGCCTGCTGGGCGGCATTCCGGTCACCTCGGTGATCGTGCGCAGCTCTGCCAATGTCGATGCCGGTGCCAAATCGCAGCTTTCCACCGTTCTTCACGCCACCTGGCTGCTGGCCAGCGTGCTGCTCATCCCGGTGGTGCTGAACCTGATCCCGCTCTCGGCGCTGGCCGCCGTGCTCATTGCCACGGGCTGGAAGCTGGCCAAGCCCAGCCTGTTCATCGAACGCTACCGGCAGGGGCTCACCCAGTTCATCCCGTTTGTCATCACGGTGGTGGCGATCCTGTTCACCGATCTGCTGATCGGCATCGCCATCGGTATAGCCATCGGCCTCAGCTTCGTTGTTTGGCGCAATGTGCAGAATGCCGTCACGGTCATCCACCACGGCGATGATGTGATGGTGCGCGCGCGCCGCAATCTCTATTTCGTGCATAAGGCGCAGTTGCAGGAAGCGCTGGCCGCGATCCCCGATGGCAAGACGGTGCTGATCGATCTTTCCGCCACGAACTATGTCGATCTTGATAACATCGACATCATCAATGCCTTCGCCAAGGCGGCGCCCTATCGGAATCTGCGGGTGGTGATCAAGGGCGATGCGCGCGGCGAAACCTCGCGCCGCATCACCGCCCCGCTGACCCGCGCCCGCGCGACCTGACCTCTTTTCAGATACCAGGAACCACCATGCAGGAAATCCCGCAGCTTCTGCTTCACAACCGGGCCTGGGCGGCCGAACAGCTTGAGGAAGATCCCGAATTCTTCAAGCGCCGCCTCGATGGCCAGAAGCCCGCCTTTCTGTGGATCGGCTGCTCTGATAGCCGCGTCCAGCCCGATCACTTCACGCAGGCCGCGCCCGGCGGGCTGTTCGTCCATCGCAATATCGCCAATCTGGTGCGCCCGGATGATGCGAACCTGATGGCCGTGCTCGATTTTGCAGTGATGACGCTGGGCGTGAACGATATCGTGATCTGCGGGCACTATGCGTGCGGCGGCATTGCCGCTTCGCTGGGCAAGCTGCCGGACAGCCCGGTGGGGCATTGGCTGGAACATGTCGTCGATGTGCTCGATGCGCACCGCGAGGCAGTGGAATGCATCCACGAT
>JAIXYF010000368.1 GCA_027490345.1 Novosphingobium sp. | reverse complement strand
GTCTGCGGTGCGGATCTTGCCGGGATAGACCGTGCCGGCCGAAGGGTTGAGCGGCGCGGTGCCGGTATCGCCGCGATTGGCGGCAATATCGGCCACCTGAATGGCCAGCGCATACTGGCTGGGGCCGAAGTTGTCCCAGTCATAGCCCAGCCGCTTGATCTGATCGAGGCTGAGGTCCTGATAGTCCTGCTCGGCGCGGTCCGAATAGCTGAACGTGCCGTCGAGCGTGACCGAACCCAGCGGCACCACGCCCTTGGCGTTCACGTTGAGCTGGCGCTGCTTGCCATCACCCTTCCACTTGTCGGTGGTGGCATAGACGACCGAGGCGAAGGCGCGCGCGCCATCGCGCGTGCCGATCCCGCCGCGCAGGAACCCGCGCCAGGTGTTGTTCGAACCATAAGTGCCGCTGGCATCGAGGCCAAGTGCATCGCGGGGATCGATCGAGTAGAAGTTCAGCGTGCCGCCGAGGTTGTTGGTCGACTGGGTGTCGATTGAGCCGGCGCCTTGGCTGACGACGGTGCGGCTGATGTTCTCGGCCGAGATCGCGCGGCTGATGTGCAGGCCGTTGTTGTTGCCATACGACATGTCGCCCAGCGGGATGCCATCGAGGTTGAAGCCCAGCTGGTTCTGGTTGAAGCCGCGCAGCGTGATGCGGGTCGACCATTCATAGGTGCCGAAGGCGTCGGCAGACTGGAAGTTCACCGAAGGCAGCTTCTGGATGGCGCGCAGCGGGCTGGTGCCTGCAGCCTGAATGGCAAGGTCAGCGCCCGAGATTTCCTGGACCTGACGAGTCTTGCCCGTGCCGTAAACGACAATGGCATCGCCTTCGCCGCCCTCGGTGGAGGCAGCATCAGCCGCTTCGGCAGCCGTCTGCGGTTCGGGCGCCGCGAAGGCTGGGCTGGAGATGGCGAATGCTGCCGTGGTGAGCAGCAGAGTAGCAAGGCGCATAAAAAACTCCCTCAAATAGCCTTGGAATGCTGCGCCCGCTAAGGTGCGAGTATGACAGTTTTACGCATATGGGAGAGTATCTTAGGGAATTTTGTTTCATGACGTTTCGGCGACGCAGCAGAATTGCCACACCCAAAATGCATTTTAATTGAGATGCGGCAGCCTGCGTGGTCAAGGGGGCGAATGGCGCCCTTTGCCCGCCCAAGTTAAGCCCGTGTTCAGGCGCAGCGCCGCGGACATGCCGGATCTTCCAGCCCTCGTTCCGCAGCAAAACCGCCCATGCAAAACGCCCCGGACGCATGGCTGCGCCGGGGCGTTGCTGTTGCTGATTGCAAAAAGGTTGCGCCGCTTTCGCAGGCGCAGTGCAGCTCAGTCTTCCGGCGCGATCACGACCTTGAGGCCATCGAGATCGGCGGTCAGTTGCACCTGGCACGAAAGACGCGAGGTCTCATTGCGGTGATCCGAGCTTTCGAGGAGGTCGTTCTCGTCTTCGCTCATCTTCGGCAGCTTGTCGGCGAAGGCGGGGTCGACATAAATGTGGCAGGTTGCGCACGAGCAGCAGCCGCCGCACAGCGCGAGCAGTTCGTCGAAGCCGTTGTCGCGGATGGCTTCCATGACCGAAAGGCCGGCTGCAGCCTCGACAGTGGATTCTTCACCCGAGCGGTTTACCACGACAAGCTTCGGCATCGATCTGATCTCCTGTTGAGAGCGGCAGGATTGGGCAGGCGCGCTCTCTGGCCCCATTTGCCCGGGGCTGCTATCGCGCGGGGGGCGTTTTGGCAAGGTGCTGCGCTGCATCATGGCCTCAAAAGGAAAGCTGACAGACATGGGCCTCACCGCCAGCCAGATCGCCGAGGGGCTTGCCCATGTCTCGGCAAAGAGCCCGCTGATCGCCGATGCGGTGGCGCGCGTGGGCCACCCGGAGCCGCGCATCCGCCCGCGCGGCTATGCCACGCTGCTGCGCACGATCGTCGGTCAGCAAGTCAGCGTGGCGGCTGCCGCCTCGGTCTGGGCCAAGCTGGAGGCGCTGCTGGGCGAGGCCATGCCGCCGCAGGATTTGCTCCAAGCCGATTTCGATGCCCTGCGCGCCTGCGGGCTTTCGCGCCAGAAGCAGGGCTATGCCCGGTCGTTGTGCGAGCTGGTGGTGACGGGCGAACTGGATCTGCATTCATTGCCCGAGGACGACGAGGCCGCCATTGCGCAGCTTACGAAGATCAAGGGCATTGGGCGCTGGTCGGCGGAAATCTATCTGCTGTTTGCCGAAGGGCGGCCCGATATCTGGCCGGCGGGCGATCTGGCGGTGCAGGCAGGCATGGCCAAGCTGCTGGGCCTGGCGGAGCGCCCGGACGAGAAACAGGCCCGCGCAATGGCCGAGGATTGGCGTCCGCACCGGGGCGCGGCGGCGATTTTCACGTGGCATTGCTATAACAATCCGGCGATGTAGTAACATCTACTGACAACAATGTAATCAAGGGCGGGGCAATGGCGCGCAAGACGATTTTCATCACCGGCGGAGCATCGGGCATTGGCCGCGCGGTGGCGCAGCGCTTTGCCCAAGGCGGCTGGTTTGTGGGCATTGCCGATATTGACGAGGCCGGGATGGCAGCAACGGCTGCGATGCTGCCGGTGGGCCAAAGCTCTTGCCACAAGCTTGATGTGCGCGACCGGGCAGGCTGGGACGGGGCGCTGGCGGATTGCGCTGCGGCTTCGGGCGGGCGGATTGATGTGGTGTTCAACAATGCCGGAATCCCGGTTGGCGGGGCGATTTTTGATCTGACGGCTGAGGAAATAGAGCGGACGCTCGACATCAATATCAAGGGTGTGATCTTTGGCGCACAGGCGGCCTATCCGTGGCTGAAGG
>JAIXYF010000233.1 GCA_027490345.1 Novosphingobium sp. | reverse complement strand
GATCGCGTGGATCGGCAAGAACTGCGATCTCTATTTCCAGATGCTGCTCACGTGCGGGCGGATCGGCGTGGTCATGGTGCCGATTGGCTGGCGGCTTGCCCCGGCAGAAATGGCCTATATCCTTGAAGACACCCGCGCCAAGCTGGTGTTTGCAGGCGAAGGCTTTGAAGCGGTCGCGCACGAACTGGCCGCCGCCGCGCCGCTAAATCCGCAAGTGATCGAAGAGGGCGAGGCGCGGGCCGCGATCCCGAACGCGCCGGCTGATCCCATCGTGGCGGCAGAGCCCGAAGCCGCTTTCCTTCAGCTCTACACCTCTGGCACCACCGGCAAGCCCAAGGGCGCGGTGCTGTGCCAGCGCAATTTCATGGGCCTGCGCGGGCCCGCGCTGGAAGCCGGGCTGCCTTGGGCCCAATGGCACGATAACGATGCGATTCTGGTGTGTATGCCCTGCGCACACATCGGCGGAACTGGGCTCGGCACAATGGCCTTCTGCGGTGGCGCCCGCGCCATCATCCAGGCTGAATTCACTGCCGAGGGCGCGCTGACGGCGATCGGGCAGGGGATCACCCGCTTCTTCATCGTGCCCGCCGCGCTGCAGATGCTGATCCAGCATCCGCTGGCGAGATCGACCGATTTTTCGAGATTGCGCTATGTGCTTTATGGCGCCGCGCCGATCCCGCTCGAACTGCTGCGTCAGGCGGTCACCACCATTCCCAATGCCGATTTCATGCAGATGTACGGGATGACCGAGACGACCGGGACCATCGCCATCCTGCCGCCGTCTGATCACGATCTTGCCGGTAACGAGCGGATGCGTTCGGCGGGCAAGGCCTGCCCGGGGGTGGAAATCCGCATCGTCGATACCGAAGGCAAAGAGGTTCCCCGCCGCACCGTTGGCGAAATCCAGATCCATTCGCCCGCCAACATGCTGCACTACTGGCAGCTGCCCGAGGCCACGGCCAAGACCATGACCGCCGATGGCTGGATCTGCACGGGTGACGCCGCCTATATGGACGAGGACGGCTACATCTTCATTCAGGACCGCATCAAGGACATGATCATCTCGGGCGGCGAGAACGTCTATCCGGCCGAGGTGGAAAGCGCGATCTATGGCCATCCGCAAGTGGCGGAAGTGGCGGTGATCGGCGTGCCGGACGCGCGCTGGGGTGAGGCGGTTAAGGCCTGCGTGGTGCCGCGCGATGGCTGCGAAGTGGACGAGGCCAGCGTGATTGCGTGGGCGCGCGAACGCATCGCCGGGTTCAAGGTGCCCAAGTCGGTCGACGTGATCCCGGCGCTGCCGCGCAATCCTTCGGGCAAGATCCTGCGCCGCGAACTGCGCGAGCCTTACTGGGCAGGCATGGAGCGGCAGGTCAACTAGTGGTCAGAATCTGACACTTGGTATTCACCCTGATCGACGGACGAAAGACCGGAATTGGTGGGAAGCGGACAAAAGCCTAATCAGCGAGTGTGAAGTTTACTCTCACGTGCGGTAGCCAGTCGGGTTGCACTTCGGCTTGTAGATCGAGGCTGGCAAACTGGCGCTCTGCCTCATCCACATCGCCGTCAAAGCTGAACACGCCCGGGAGAGTGCTGCTCTTGACCGGTACGCCCCCGCACCATTTTCCCGGCGCAGAAACTGGCCCGTTGAATTGCTCTCCCCAAGCGTGATCGATTACCCAAAGCTCCCAACCAAGCACTTCGGCGCTATCCTTCCTGCAAGTGGAAAGGAAGGAGGGCACGTCTTGAGCATGAATGCCCAACTCGCCATTTGCGGCATGGAAGGCTCGCGCCCTTATGGCTAAGTCGAGTGAAGGCGGAAACATCATTGCGATACCTTATGTCACGAACCTGAACGTTCGATACTGGGCGGAAGCTGCCAGTGCCACTATGGGCACCAAGTGTCCGATTTCCATCACTAGGCAGCTGGTGTGCGTGCAGCCGCAGCGCCGGTGCGCACCTGTTCGCGCCAGGCGATGATCAGCCCGGCGGCGATGATCGCGGGCGCGCCGATCCAGGTTTGCGGCCCCGGCACATTGGCAAAGACCAGCCAGCCCCACAACGTGGCCCAGCCAAACTGCGAATAATCCATCACGATCACGCTGGAAACGCTGCCATAGCGCAGCGCAGCGGTCATCAGCAGCTGGGCTGCCAGCCCGGTGGCACCGATCCCGCCCAGCATCGCCCATCCCGCCGCATCATGCTGCGGCAGGCCGGTCCACAGCAGGGCCAGCGCAAGCGGCGGGGTGCAGAACGCCGAGAACCAGAACACCACGCTGACCGGTTCTTCGGTTCGGCCCAGATCGCGCAACTGGATGGAGATGACCGCGACCATGAACGCCGCGCCAATGCCGGTGGCAAGGCCCCCCAGCGGAATATGCGCGCGGTCTGGCCCGGCGATGATCACGATCCCGGCAAGGCCCAGCACAACCGCTGCCCAGCGCCATGGGCCAACCTTTTCCCCCAGCAAAGTGGCCGCCAGCAGCACCGCAAAGATCGGCGCAGTGAACCCCAGCACGGTCGCTTCGGCCAGCGGCAGGATCTGCACGACGCCCAGCGTGAGGAACATGCCCGTGCCGCCGACAAACGCGCGCCGCGCATGGCTGCCTAGGCGCCGAGTGCGCAAACGGCCAATTTCGCCGCGCGCAGCAAGCCAGCCCAGCAGTGCAAGGCCGGGCAGGAACTGCCGCCAGAACAGCGTTTCGCCGAGGGGAATGCCGCGCTCGCCCGTGAGTTTCACCAGCAGCAGCATTGCCGAAAGCGCCAGCATCGCCATGAGGCGCAGCGCCAGCGCAAAGATCGGACGTTGGACGGGCGGCATGGCCCCAGCCATAGGGCAGGGACCGCGCCAATCAAGGTCTCAGATTAAAGGCAGGCTTCAAGATAGGCTTGATCGAACCCAAACTGCCGTGCCTTTTCCAGCGTGTAGGGGCGCAGCCCCGAGGGGCGGAACTCGCCGATGATCTTGCCTTCGTCGGTCTCGTCGAGATACTCGAACTTGAACAGTTCCTGCGTCACGATCACATCGCCTTCCATCCCGATCACTTCGGTGATGTTGGTGGTGCGGCGCGAACCATCGCGCAGGCGCTTGACCTGCACGATCAGATCGACCGATTCGGCGATCTGGCGGCTGATGGCTTCCTTGGGGATCTTGATGTCGCCCATCAGGATC
>JAIXYF010000119.1 GCA_027490345.1 Novosphingobium sp. | reverse complement strand
CAGAAGATCGCCGCAGATCGTGACCTTGAGGCCGTTGAGATCGCTGCCGGGCGCAAGGCCGAGCGCGTGGCGGATGGTAAGCGCATCGAGCAAGGCCTGCGTGGGGTGTTCGTGGCTACCATCGCCTGCGTTGAGCACCGGGCAATCGACTTTGTCGGCAATCAGCCGCACCGCGCCCGAACTGGCGTGGCGGATGACGATGGCATCGGCGCGCATCGCGTTCAGCGTCATCGCGGTGTCGATCAGCGTTTCGCCCTTCTTCACGCTGCTGGTGGCGGCATGCATGTTGACCACGTCTGCGCCGAGGCGCTTGCCCGCGATCTCGAACGAGAGGAGCGTGCGCGTGGAGTTTTCGAAGAACGCGTTGATGATGGTCAGGCCCGAGAGCACTTCGGCGTGCTTGTGCCGCTGGCGATTGAGCGCGAGCCACTGTTCGGCTTCATCAAGCAGATAGAGGATTTCGTGCCGCGCGAGGTGGGCAATGCCGGTAAGATCGCGGTGCGGAAAGGCGAGGCCGCCTTTGGGATACCGGCCAGAATGGTCTCTGGCGGAGGGTTGGTTCGATCCAGTCATCGAAACCATGCCCCTAGAGCGCCTCTTGGGGCGGCTCAAGTCTTTCGGCTGGCATCGGCCCCCGACCAGACCTAGATATCCCCCATGAAATTTGCCCGTTCGGTCTGGAAGATCCTCATCGCCATCAAGGATGGCCTCGTGCTGCTCTTGCTCTTGCTGTTTTTCGGCGGGCTCTATGCGCTGCTGGCGCTGCGGCCCGTGCCGGGCAGCGTGCAGCCCGGCGCGCTCTATCTCGCGCTGGAAGGGCCGGTGGTGGAAGAGCGCGCAAGGATCAGGCCCTCGCAGCTGCTTTCGGGCAGCGGGCCGATGAAGGCGGTGCAGGAACGCGATGTGGTCCGCGCGCTTTCTGCAGCCGCGCAGGATGCCCGGATCAAGGCGGTCGTGCTCAACCTCGAAAGCTTTGACGGCGGCAGCCAGGTGGCCATGGCGCGGATCGGCGCGGCGATGGACACGGTGCGCGCCGCAAAGAAGCCGGTGCTGGTCTATGCTGGGCTCTATGCCGATGATGGCGTGCAGATCGCGGCGCACGCCAGCGAGGTGTGGGTCGATCCGCTGGGCGGTGCGCTGGTGGTCGGGCCGGGCGGCACGCAGCTCTATTTCAAGGCGCTTTTGGACCGGCTGAAAATCAAGGCGCACGTGTTCAAGGTGGGCACCTACAAGAGCGCGGTTGAGCCTTTCGTGCGCGAAAATGCCTCGCCCGAGGCGAAGGAAGCCCTGGGCGCGGTCTATGCCGCGCTGTGGGAGACATGGCAGGCAGACGTGAAGAAGGCGCGGCCCAAGGCCGATATCGCGCTTGTGACGGGCGATCCGGTGAAATGGATCGCAGCCTCTGGCGGCAATGCGGCCAAGGCGGCCGTGGCCGCTGGGCTGGCCGACCGGGTGGGTGACAAGATCGCCTTCGGCAAGCGCGTGGCCGAGATCGTGGGCAAGGATGCAGGCGACGTGGACGGCGCATTCAAGGGCACCGCGCTCGATGCCTATCTGGCCGACCGCACAGCCCCAACCGATGGCAAGGCCATCGCGGTGGTGACCGTGGCTGGCAATATCGTTGATGGCGATGCCGGGCCGGGCACCGCGGGCGGCGACCGGATTGCCGAGCTGATCGACAAGGCTGCGGCCAGCGGAGACTATGCCGCTCTCGTTGTGCGGATCGATTCGCCAGGCGGATCGGTGACCGGGTCCGAGCGCATCCGCGCCGCGATTGCACGGATGAAGGCGAAGAAGCTGCCGGTCGCGGTGTCCATGGCAGGGCTGGCGGCCAGCGGCGGCTATTGGGTTGCCACCCCGGCCGACCGCGTGTTTGCCGAACCGGCCACGATTACCGGCTCGATCGGCATCTTCGCGGTGATCCCCAGTTTCGAGGCGGCGCTGGCGAATATCGGCGTAGGCACAGACGGCGTGCGCACCACCGGGCTTTCGGGGCAGCCCGATGTGTTTGGCGGCTTTTCCCCCACCGCCGAAGCCGTGATCCAGCAGCAGATCGAATCGGGCTATGCGCGGTTCGTGGCGCTGGTGGCGGCATCACGCAAGAAGACCACGGCCGAAATTGACCGGATCGCACAAGGGCGTATCTGGGATGGCGGCACCGCGCGGCAGATCGGCCTTGTCGATGAATTCGGCGGGATCGATGCTGCGCTGGGCTGGGCGGCAAAGGCGGCGGGCGCCAAGACCTGGCACCCGGTCTACCTTGGCGCAGAGGACGATCCGTTCAGCGCGCTGCTGGGTTCGCTGGCAGAGAGCGAAAGCGGGCAAACGCGCGGCGCAGCCCCTGATTTTGCGGCCTTGGCGGCGCAGCGGCAGAGCGCGCTGGCCGGGCAGCTGGCGGGCGATCTGGCGCGGCTGCTGGGCGGCGGAGGGGCGCAAGTCTATTGCCTGGAATGCGCCGGGCTGGCCCCCGCTGGTGAGGCCGCCCCGCCGCCTGCGTTGGGCACATGGCTGGGGCTGCTCGCCCGGCTTGCCGGGTAGCGGCGGCGGCCTTCCACCCGGCCCCTATTGACCCTGCTGTTGGCAAGGCTTGCCCTTTGCCCGGCGCTGCGATAGGGGCGGCGCTCGTTTTTCGCCGGATGCGGGCGTGGCGGAACTGGTAGACGCGCTGGATTTAGGTTCCAGTATCGCAAGATGTG
>JAIXYF010000022.1 GCA_027490345.1 Novosphingobium sp. | reverse complement strand
GCCTGGTTCCAGCTGAGCCTCGAGGAAGGTTTCACGGTGCTGCGCGACCAGCGGTTCAGCGCAGACATGGGGTCTGCACCGGTCAAGCGGATCGAGGATGTGCGCGTGCTGCGCGCGGCGCAGTTTCCGGAAGATTCCGGCCCGCTGGCGCACCCGATCAGGCCCGATTCCTATCAGGAAATCAGCAACTTCTACACCGCGACGGTCTATAACAAGGGGGCCGAGGTTATCCGCATGATGACCGTGCTGGCTGGGCCGGAGCGGTTCCGGGCGGGCACTGACCTCTATTTCGACCGCCACGACGGCGAGGCGGCAACCTGCGAGGATTTCGTCCGCGCGATCGAGGACGGGGCGGGGCTTGATCTCAAGCAGTTCCGCCGCTGGTACGAGCAGGCGGGCACACCGCGCGTGACCGCTACGTTGGCGCATGAAGGCGAGACGGCCACGCTCACGCTTCGCCAGACGGTGCCCGCCACGCCGGGCCAGCCGGACAAGCAGCCCATGGTGATCCCGCTGCGCACGGCGCTGTTCGATCGCACCACGGGCGGGCATGGCGGCGAGCAGCTATTGGTGCTGACGGAAAATGAACAGAGCTTTAGCTTTGAGGGCTTTGCCGCGCCGCCGGTGCTTTCGATCAACCGGGGCTTTTCCGCCCCGGTCGCCATAGACATGGACGTGACGACCGCCGATCTCGTGTTCCTGGCCGCGCACGATGATGATCCCTTCGCGCGCTACGAAGCGATGCAGCAGCTGATGGTGCGGCACCTTGTCGCCGCCGTTTCGGGCGATCTGACCGACGCGGCACGCGCAGAAGGCCTCGCCGCGATCCGCGATGTCTATGCCGCCGTGCTGGCTGATAGAGCGCTGGATGATCTGATGCGCGGTGAGCTGCTGATCCTGCCCGGCGAAGGCTACATCGCCGAGCAGCTGGCCAAGGCCGATCCCTCGCGCATCCATGCCGAGCGGGAAGCCCTGAAACGCTGGCTGGGCAGCGAGCTTGCCGAGGCCTGGCACGCGCTCCATGATCGCTGCACGGCCGTTCCCTATAGTCTTGAGGCCGCCGCGCGCGGCGCGCGCAAGCTGAAGACGCAGGCGCTGGTCTATCTTGCCGCCAGCGATCCCGCCGAAGCCGCCCGGCGCGCCAAGGCGCAGTATGACGCGGCGGACAACATGACCGACCGGCAGGGCGCGCTGATGGTGCTGGCCGGGATCGGGGCCGCGCAATGCGATGCGGCGCGGCAGGCAGCGCTGGCCGATTTCCATGCGCGCTTTGCCGGCAATGCGCTGGTGATAGACAAGTGGTTTTCGATTCAGGCGGGAGCGCTGCATCCCGATACGCTGGCGCACGTCACGGCGCTGGCCGAGCATCGGGACTTCACGCTGACGAACCCCAACCGCGTGCGCGCGCTTTACATGGCGTTTGCCGCCAATCCCCAGGCGTTCCATGCAGCCAATGGCGCGGGTTATCGGATGATCGCAGACCTGATCCTGCGGCTCGATCCGATCAACGGCAATGTTGCCGCGCGCTTCGTGCCGCCGTTGGGCCGCTGGCGGCGGATCGAACCCGCACGCGCCGCGCTGATGCGTGCCGAGCTGGAACGCATTGCTGCGGATCCCGGCCTTTCGCGTGATGTGCGCGAACAGGTGAGCAAGAGCCTTGAGGGATGAGCGAGCAGCCGGAAGTCCTCACGCATGCTGCGCTCGCGGGCGCAGCGCATGGCTTTCTGGGCAGGCGCGGCGGGGTCAGCACGGGCCTCCATGCGGGACTCAATGTCAGCTATAGCGAGGACGAACCTGCCCATACCGCTGAAAACCGACGCCGCGCGGGCGCTGCGGTGCTGCCCGGCGCGCTGCTCCTCACTTGCTACCAGATCCATTCGGCCGATGTGGTGACTGTCACGGCACCTTGGGACGATGCGGACCGCCCCAAGGCTGATGCATTGGTGACGGATCAGCCCGGCCTGCTGATCGGCGTGCTGACCGCCGATTGCGCGCCCGTGCTGTTTCACGATGCTGAGGCCGGGGTGATCGGCGCGGCCCATGCCGGGTGGAAAGGCGCAATCGGCGGGGTGACGGACCGCACGGTGGAAGCGATGGAAGCCCTTGGGGCAGACCGCGCGCGCATTGCGGCCGTGGTTGGCCCATGCATCGCCCAGAAAAGCTATGAAGTGGATGCTGCCTTCGAAGCGCGCTTCACGGCAGACGATCCGGACAATGCGCCCTTCTTTCGTGCAGGCCGCGCCGGGCACAGCTGGTTCGATCTCGAAGGCTATGTCGCTGCACGGCTGGCGGGCTTTGGCGTCGGCTCCGTCGCCATGCTGGGGGAAGACACCTATTCGCAGCCCGAGCGTTTCTATTCGTTCCGCCGCTCCACCCATGCGGGGGAAGCGGGCTATGGCCGGCTGATCTCGCTGATCGGCTTGAGCTGATCCTGAGTGCTGACCATCAGGAAAATAGGGATAGTCCCTATTTTTGACTTACAGGAGTTTCAGCCGCTGAAGGTCCGCCGCCAGTGCTTCTGCGCCTTGCGTGAAATGGTGCACCTGCCAGCCGAGCGCGGCCGCGCTGGCCACGTTCGCGGCGTTGTCGTCGATGAACAGCATCCGCTCCGGCGCATGGCCAAAGCGCTGCGCGGCGAGGTGGAAGATCGCCGGATCAGGCTTCACGAGGCGCTCTACGCCGCTCACCACGATATCGCGCATGTGATCGAGCACCGGAAAGGTCGGACGGAACTTCGCCCAGGCATCCACCCCGAAATTGGTGAGCGCATATTGGGGCACACCGCGCGCGGCAAGGCGTTCGATCAGAGCGGACGTCCCGGGCACCGGTCCGGGCAGGCTGGCCAGCCAGTTGCTGGCATAGAGCGCGATAAGATTGGCGTGTTCGGGAAATTCGGCCTGCCGCGCGGCCACCATGTCGGCGTGCGAGATCCCGCCATCGTGCTGCATGTGCCAAGCCTCGGTCACCACTTCGGTGGTGAAGCGCGCGCGTTCAGTCTCGTCGGGAATCGCGTCGCGGTAGATGCGGGGCAGATCCCATTCGATCAGGACTCGGCCGATATCCCACACCACTGCGTCTACCGGAGTATCCCCGCGGGCATTCATGGCGGTCCCTCGCTCGGCAGAATGCTCCCGCTTGCAGGCGGGAGCGGGGCACAACACAAAGCCCCCGCTTACAGGCGGGGGCCGGAGGGGCTCCATCAGAGCCGGAGCATGTTTCCGGTGCAGCCCCGCCGTCGCGAAAACTGCACCGAAACTGGTTCGAAGGCTTCTATCAGCGCGGCGATCAAGCCGCGCCGAAGCATCAGCCCTGACGCGCCTTGAAGCGCTTCTGAGTCTTGTTGATGACGTAGGTGCGGCCGCGGCGGCGGATCACGCGGTTGTCCCGGTGACGATCCTTGAGCGACTTCAGGCTGTTGCGAATCTTCATGACGAATCCTTATGCCCGAGCCGACCGGGCCGAAATTGGAACGCGGCGGTTATGCGCGGCAGCCGCGAAAGTCAACCTTCCCCACGGATCTCCGTGAGTTTCCTTTCCCACGCCAGCGCGTGGCTCACGATCACGTCAAGATCGGCATACCTGGGAACCCACGGCAGCGTCTGCTTGATGCGGTTGTTGTCCGAAATCAGCGAATCGGGATCGCCCGCGCGGCGGCCTTCAAGCTTGCGCTCGATCTTGCGGTTGGTGACGCGGTCGACCGCATCGAGCACTTCGAGCACCGAGAAGCCCCGGCCATAGCCGCAATTCATGGTGAGCGAGCGCTCCGGCTGTTCGATCAGCGCCGCCAGCGCCAGCACATGCGCGGCAGCAAGGTCTGACACGTGGATATAATCGCGCACCCCGGTGCCGTCGGGCGTGTCATAATCAGTGCCGAACACGCCGACATGGCTGCGCTTGCCCAGCGCCGCTTCCACCGCGACCTTGATGAGGTGGGTGGCGCCCGCCGTGGATTGGCCCGTGCGCGCCTCAGGGTCTGCGCCGGCGACGTTGAAATAGCGCAGCGCGCAATAATTGAGCGGATGGGCGCGGGCGGTATCGGCCAGCATCGTCTCGGTCATCAGCTTCGACATGCCATAGGGATTGATCGGCGCCTTGGGGCTGTCCTCCGTCACGGGGGAGACTTCGGGGATGCCATAAGTGGCGGCGGTGGACGAGAAGATGAAATGCTTCACTCCGCCCGCGACGGCGGCAGCAATCAGCGCGCGGCTCTTGGCGGTGTTGTTGTGATAGTATTTCAGCGGATTTTCGACTGATTCGGGCACGATGATCGATCCGGCAAAGTGCATCACCGCCCCGATCTTCTGTTCGGCGATGATCCGCGCCACCAATGCGCCATCTTCGATATCGCCTTCATACAGCGGCACGCCATCGGGGATTGCGAAGCGGAAGCCCGTGGTCAGGTTGTCGATTACCGCGACCGGCCAGCCCGCATCCTTGAGCGCCAGCACATGCGCGGCAGCAAGGTCTGACACGTGGATATAATCGCGCACCCCGGT
>JAIXYF010000057.1 GCA_027490345.1 Novosphingobium sp. | reverse complement strand
GGATTGGACATTCAGCCTTCTTACACCCTTGTAACGAGCCTGTCGAACCCGTCTTGCGGGGAAAGTGTGTATCCGCCCCTCAGCAGGCGTCCGCTTCGGCCCCGCAGGCCCCGCAGCGCCCCCGGATTTCGACCACGGGGCGCACGGCAGCAAAGCCCGCCCGCTTGGCCGCATCGCGCAGCGCGCCGGTCAGCGCATCGTCGTCAATGTGAGTCGCCTCGCCGCAGGCATCGCAGATCAGGAAGATGCAATCATGGTGGCAGCCCGGATGGCTGTTGGCGACATAGGCATTCGCGCTTTCGACCCGCCGCGCCAGATTGGTGCGCACGAACAGATCGAGAATCCGATAAACGCTGTTCGCCGCGACTCGCTTGCCCCGGCGCGCGCCGACGCTTTCCGCGATGTCATAGGCTGAAGCTGGCTTGTCATGAGCAGCCAGCGCTTCGAACACGTCGCTACGCATGTCGGTCCACTGTTCGCCTGCATCCTGCAACGCGCCGCGCGCCGCATCGACCAGCAGTTCGCCTTCGAAATCGTGGTGTTTGTGATGTCCAGCCATGGCCGCAGAAATACGACGCCTTGGGCTTCAGCGCAAATGCTGCGCACACACCCCGTTCACCTTGCCATCAGCCTTTGGTAAAAACGGGCTTCCACAGACCCGGGAACGACCGCTTGAACGCCGCGACCTTGGGCACGTCCCAATACCGGATATAAGCGTGATCGGGGTTTTTCAGCGCGAAATCCTGATGATAGTCCTCGGCCGCGAAAAACCCCCGGTCAGGCTCCACCGCGGTGACGATAGGGCGCCTCCACAGCTTGGCCGCCTTGAGCTGCGCCAGATAGCCGGCCAGGACTTTCGCCTGCTCCGGGCTCTGCGGCACGACTGCATTGCGATATTGCTTGCCGACATCGGGGCCCTGCCGGTTGAGCTCGGTCGGATCGCTCGCCACGCCGAAAAACACCTGCAGGAGCTGATCATAGCGCACCACGGCCGGATCATAGGTGATGCGCACCGCTTCGGCATGGCCGGTGGCGCCTGCACTTACCGTGTCATAAGCGGCATCGGCGCGCTTGCCACCCGCATAGCCGGAAACAACGCTGGTGACGCCCTTCACGTGGCTGAACACGGCTTCCATGCCCCAGAAGCAGCCGCCTGCCAGCACCGCTGTCTTCAGGCCCTTGGCCTCCTGCGCCTTGAGCACGGCTTCGGGCGCGGCCACCACCGCTTCGGCTTGCGCGGGTTGCAGGCAGGCTGAAGCCAGCGAGGCAGCCAGCGCAGCGACGAGGATCCGGGCGCGAATCATCGCGCGGTTGCCAGCGGCACTTCGGCCTGCGCTGGTTGCACCCCGAAGCTCAGCGCCATTTCCGCAGAGCCGAGCGCAAAGCCCAACATGAGCGAACGGACGAGATCCTTGCCAAACAATGTCATTTTCCCTCGTCAACTCCGGCAGGCACCAGCCGCACCAATGCTTTTCGACTGTGACGGCGAGATGGTTACGCCCCCGCGAAAAACAAGGTACGGGGCAATGCGGGCAAACGGCCACCCCCGCACGATTGACCGTGGCTGCGGCGCGCGCGAATATGCCTCCAGCGCCCCGGAAAAGGAGATATTCATGCTGCGTCCTAGGCCAAGCTTCCTGTTCCTGGCCGCACCTTCGGTGCTTGCGCCTGTGATCTTGCTGGTGATCGCGGCGGTGCCGCTTGCCGCCAAAGAGACCCCGGCCATGCCCAAGGACCTTCCGCCGGTGTTCGAAGCCGTGGTCAATTGCCGCGCGCTCACGTCTGATGCGCAGCGGCTGGCCTGCTATGATCAGAGCGTTGCCGCGCTCGCTACCGCGCGTGAAAAGGAAGATATCGTGGTGGCCGACCGCGCCACGATCCGCGAGACCAAGAAAGGCCTGTTCGGTTTTGCGCTGCCCCGGCTCAAGCTGTTTGGCGGGGCCGAGCGCGAGAGCGACGACGTGAAGGAAATCGAAGGCACGATCACCGCGGTGCGCGATACCGCCGATGGCATGGCCGTGTTCACGCTGGCCGATGGCGCGCGCTGGAAGCAGACCGACGGCGGCAATGCCTTTGGCCGCCCGGGCCTTTCCATCCGTATCAAACGCGGCACACTGGGCAGCTATCTCGCCTCGGTCGACAAAGGCGCGTATATCCGTGTGGTGCGGCTGGCGCAGTAAGCGCGCCCGGCGTCAGTTCGACGTGCGCGCGGCCTTGCTGACGAACTCGTCGTAGACATCGCGGCCCGTCTGGTTGCCCTGGGCTTCCAGCTCTGCCCACTGGGTGATCGTGTGGCAGATGAAGGTCTTGCGCACGAGCGAGCCGGTTTCCTCGTTGCGGCGGCAACGGATGAAATCGGGGTCCGTGGGCGGGCGCCCCGCGTTGAACGCGCGGATTTCGGATTGAGTCATCGCGGTCGGATCCTTCGGCAGCGCGGGAAGATCCGCCGCAGGGGCCGCCGGTGTCGCCACGGCAGCAGCAAGAGCGATCAGCAAAGACGCGGGCATGCGCGAAAGTCCTTCGGTTTCGAATGAAGCGGTTATCTAGCGCGCGAGACGCAGGCTCGCAAGGCGGCGGCGATCAGCCCAGCGCCGTATCGCTTGCGGCGAAATACGCCGAAATGGCTGCACATTCGCGCGGCGAAAGGTGCGGATTCCAGGCATCGATGATCAGCACCGCGCGGCGCGCATCGCTGTTGTTCCATGCCTCGTGCTCGATCGTATCATCGAAGGCAAAGGCCTTGCCCTCCACCCATTCGCGCGTTTCGCCGCCGACGCGAAAGCCACAGCCCGGCGGCACATCGAGCGCGAGGTGGACGATGGCGCGGGTGTTGGTCACCCCGGTATGCGCCGGAATCCGGCTACGCGGGCGCAGCATCGAGAAAAACGCATTCGGCGCGCGGCCCGGGATGCGCGCCAGCGGCAGGCTTTCCAGCACGCGCGCAGTATGAGGGCAGCGTTCGATCACGGCCGCATGGGGCACGCCATATTCCCACAGGAAGCAGGCTGACCAATCGAGCGAACCATCGAGCGCGGTCCATTTGTTTTCCGGGCTGCCCGGCTCCATCTTCACATAAGGCCGGATCGCCTCTCCCGGCTGCGCCAGCAGCGCCTTCAGCTCGGCACGGATTGCGCCTGCCTCGGCCTCAAGCGCCGCAAACCACGGAAAATGGCGCGAATCGAAAAACTCGTCGGCGGGCAGGAACGGATAGTGCAGCCCCGCGCATTCATTGGCGTAGATCCGCCGCTGCCCCAGCGCGGCACCGGTAAAGGCGCCAATCCGGCGCCGCTCGGTCTCATCGCGCGCATCGGCATCGGCGGCAATCGCGGCCTCGGTCGCCTGAATGATCCTCGCGCGCAAGGCCGCGCAATAGGCCTCGCCCGCCGCCAGTTCGGCGCGGACCGGTTCGGGCAGGCCCGGGAAATGCTGCGCGAGCTGATGCACCCCATCCCACGCGAGCAAGGCTTTGGTCTCTTCCCCCTCACGCTGCAGCCACTGCGCCATGCGCAGCTGCGCAGTGAAATCGAGCCGGTCCAGATCGAGCGCGCGTTCCAGCGCAGCGCGTTCACCCGGCGCATCCCCGCCCATGCGGCAAGCCAGCGCCAGATTGATCCACAGCGAAAGCGCCGCAGGATCGGCCTCAGCCGCCTCACGCGCAGCATGGATGGCGGCGGGCGCATCGCCTTGGCGCAGCGCCGCCATGGCGCGGGCATTGGCGGCCTGCGCGCGGGCGCGGTCGGCTGGTTGGGAGGGCGGCTGTGTCATTGCGCGAAGTGTCTACAGCGCGCGGCGCAATCGGCAAGCGCCGTTGCAGCGGGGATGCCCTCGCCCTAAAGCTGCGGGGTATGGCGTCCCTCCCGTTCGATCTTGCAGACGCAGCATGGCTGGCCCACCGCCTTGTCGAAGGCCGCGATGCGGTGCGATTCGCCCATGTGCCGCGCGCCGCGCATGATGCCATGGCCTTCCTGACGGACGATGGTTTCATCGCCCATTTCGGCGCGATGCCGCCGCAAGTCGATCTGCCCGCCGCGCAGCTGCTCGGCCAGATCGGTAAGCGCCCACTGGGCCTGCTGTTTCATTCCGCCTTCTGCGGCTCCACCCTGCTCACCCGCGCACTGGCCGAGCCGGGGGCGGCGATGGGCCTTTCCGAACCGGTGATCCTCAACGATGTGGTGGGCATGCGCAGCCGGGGCGCGCCGCCTGTCGCCGTCGCCCGCGCGGCCGATCTGGCGCTGCGGCTCCTGGCGCGGCCCTTTGCAGCGGGGGAGGGCGTGGTGATCAAACCATCCAACCTCCTCAATCCCTTTGCCGAGCTGCTGATGGCGCTCGCCCCCGATGCGCGCGCGCTGTTCCTTTATGCGCCGCTGGACATGTTCCTCGTCTCGGTGGTGCGCAAGGGGTTGCCGTGCCGCCTGTGGGTGCGCGAACTGATGCAGGGCTACCTTGGCGCCGGGATGATTGCGCCGCTGGGACTCGGGCCAGAAGACGTGTTCCGCCAGAGCGATCTGCAAGTGGCCGCAACCGGCTGGCTGGCACAGCACCGGCTGTTTGCCGCGCTGGCGCAAAGGCTTGGTCCGGCGCGGCTGCGCACGCTGACGTCGGAACAGCTCACCAGCGATCCCGCGCGCGTGATTGCAGCGGCGGCGGCGCATTATGGCCTCACGCTGGCTCCGGAAGCGGCCGCGCGAATCGCCGCCGGGCCAGCCTTCACGCGCCACTCCAAGTCCGGCGCGGATTTCACGCCCGAGCAGCGCCGCACCGAATATGCCGAGGCGCGCGGCGCCCATGCCGAGGAAATCGACATGGTCTGCGCATGGGCCAAGCAGCTGGCGCAGCAAGCGGGCATCGCCATGGATGCGCCCAATGCGCTACTTCAACCCGCGTAGCCGAGCTTCTCGATCCACGGCGCCAGGATCGGCATGACCGGTTCGAGCCATTCGGCATAAGGCTCCCACTGGCGCGTGCCATCATAGAGCCCGCGCCGCACTTGCCGCGCGCTGGCGGTGGAAACGCCGCGTGCGCGCGCCGTGCGGTCGAAGCGTTTCAGCGCCTCGTTCCATTCGAGGCCGATGAAGTCGCAGATGTCCTGCGTGGTGGCGTCGAAATCCTGCACCATGCGGTGATAGGGCACTTCGTGGAAGGCCAAGGGCAACTTCGCCAGCGCCGCTTCGGTCAGCCGCATCAAGGCGTCATAATGCCGCGCCGCGCCCTCCAGCGTGGTGAAATCCATGGCCGCATTGGTGAGCGCAAAGCTGGTGCGAAAGCAGCTCCACACCACATCGCGCGGATCGCGGCGCACGAGCAGCACTTTTGATCCGGGAAACAAGCGCGCGATCAGCGGCAGGCGGATCGATTTGAGCGGGTCCATATCGACCACGACAAGGCCTGCGGGATTGCGGCCCAGCGCCTGCCCCACGCGCTGCCAATAGAATTGGCGATAGGGGGCAAGCCCGGCCTCGTCCAGCTGGGCCAGCCGGGAAAGGCCGCCCGGTTCAGCCAGAAACGCGAGGTCCGCTTCGCGCAGCGTCGGGATTTCCTCGATGGCCGCCGTGCCGGGAAGCGAGGCCAGCACGTTTTCAAGCAAGGTGTTGCCGCTGCGGGGATAGCCCAGCACGAAGATGTGCGGCGGGGCTTCGGATGCGGCCGGGGCGGGCCATGCCGAACAATCCAGCGCCGCGAGCTGCGCCGTCACACCGTCGATGAATTCGCGGTGCGGCGGCCTGCCTGCGAATGTGGCGGCATGAAGCGCGGCGAAATCGGCTTTGGCGCGCGCATAGGCGGCATGGGCGGCGGCGGCATCGCGCAAGCGGTGGCTGGCATCGCCCAGCACGTGGAGCAATTCCATCCGTTCGGGTGAGGGAGCGATGAGGGGACCAAGCGCGGGTTCCACCAGATCGCGCGCGGTCTGCGCTTCGCCCGCTTCCAGTTCGATGGTGGCGAGCGCGGCCAAAGCGGCGGTGTTGGCGGGATCGGCCGCAAGAGCGGCGCGGGCATGAACGCGGCCCACGTCCGCCTCACCGTCACGCGCGGCGATGGCGGCTAGCCCTGCGTGCGCGGCGGCATGGCTCGGCGCGCGGGCAAGTGCTTCGCCGTAGCAGCGCTTTGCTTCATCCATCACCCCGCCAGCGGCCATCACATAGGCGCGTTCCAGCCAGGCTTCGGCATAGCCGGGCGCGGCGGCAATGGCCGCGTCGCAGCGCAGCGCGGCTTCGCGCAATTGCCCTGCGGCGCGGTGCAGCCCGGCAAGGCCGACCATGGCCTCCACTTCGCGCGGGTTCATCTGCAAGGCGCGTTCGAACAACGCGGCAGCAGCGGCGGAATCGCCTGCCACGGCGCGATGCCAGCCTAGCGTGGTGCAATCGGCAGCCGTACCCCGGCCTGCCTGCAGCGCAGCAGCGGCCGCACGCGCGGCAGTTTCCAGATCGATGGCCATGTCCGTGCCATCCCCCGCACGGGAAGCGAGGTCAACTCTCGCCTGCGCTCGGCCCGGTTGGTGCGCACAAAAAAGGGGCGGGCATCGCTGCCCACCCCCCTTTGTGGCGTTCGATCCGAAAGGATCAGAACTTGACGCGAGCGCCGACCGCGAAACGGCGACCCAGCGCGTCGTACGACGACGGGTAGGTGTTGCCGCTGTTGAAGCTGGTCGAACCGATCGTGTTGCCGACGATCGGCGGCTTCGTGTTGAACAGGTTCTGCACCGTGACGGTGAAGGTAACCTGCTCGACGTTGAAGCGCGTCGTCACGTCGAGGTAGTCGAAGGCATAGATCTTGCCGAGGTTGACCTGCTGGCCGCTGAGCGGGCCGACGCCAGCCGGC
>JAIXYF010000306.1 GCA_027490345.1 Novosphingobium sp. | reverse complement strand
TTGAACTCGCCGCCCGAAAGCGTGGTCGGCACGCAGATCGCGCGCACGTCCGGCCCGGCGAAATCGGGGATCACCATCGCGCCGGTCTCGTCCACGCGCACGCGGAAATCGTCGAACCCTTCGATCGTGGTGATATTGTGCTTGAGGCAGATCAGCAGAATCTTGCCTGCATCGGTGACCGAACCGCCGCCAACCGTCACGACCAGATCAGCCCCCGCCGCGCGCGCAGCATTGGCCGCGGCCAGCACATCACTGCGCGGCGCGTGCGGCTGGATGCCGTCATGCGTGGCAGCATGGCGCGCCCCCAGCGCAGCCTCGATCCGGCGGATTTCATCGGTCTGCCGGTTGAGGAAACTGCTGGCGAGGATGAACACGCGGTTGGCGCCGCGCGCCGCCGCTTCCTGCGCCACTGCTTCGGCTGCCGGCACGCCCAGCGTGACTCGCTCGGTTGCCGTAAGCATGACCTGTGAGGCTGTAACCATTGCCGCTCTCCCACCAATTGCTATGTTTATACTGGGTGGTAGCAACTGTGGAATGCCGGTCAACTGGAGATTAGGCGCCAGATCCAGCGCAACCCGCGTTTCAGCTGGCGGCCACCTGATCGATCCGCTGCATCACCAGCGGCATCTGGTCGTTGCCGAAATACAGGAAGGCCCCGTCCACAAAGATCGTCGGCGATCCGAACGCCCCGCGCGCAATCGCCTCATCGGTGTTCGCCCGCAGCCGCGTCTTCACCGCGTCGCTACCCGCCGCCGCCCGCAGCGCGGCGCCATCCAGCCCGCACGTGTTCGCCACATCCACCAGCACATCGGGATCATCGATATTGCGCGCGTCCCCGAAATAGGCCTCGAACGCCGCTTCGCTGAAGCGCACCAGATCCTCGGGCCGGTCTTCCAGCGCGCAGCAAAAGCGCATCGCATGGACCGACTTTACCGGATGATGCGGCGAGGGGAAATTCATCCGCACCCCGGCCAGCCGCGCCCATTCCTTCAGCCAGGTGAAGCTCAGCCGGAACTTGGGATTATCCGGATTGGCGCGGCTTTCATAAACGCTCTGGTTCACCGCATTGAACACCCCGCCGACCAGAAACGGCCGCCACGTGACGTCCACATCGCGCCCCGCAATGCCTTCGCGGAAATTGCGGAACGCCAGCCGCGTCCACGGCGAGGACAGATCATAGAAAAACTCCACGCGCACACTCATTCGCCTTCCTCCCCATCCCCGTCCTTGATCCCGAACAGCACCCGCCGCGCCTGAGCGTCGTCCTGCGGCCGCCGGTTGATCCGCTCGCGCCCCACCGCCATCCCGCGCCGCAGGCCCGGGCGCTCTTTTAGCCGGTCGTACCACGCTTTCAGCGCCGCGAATTCGTCCAGCGGAATGCCTTGCGCCTTCCACGTTTGGATCCACGGGAAGCAGGCCATGTCGGCAATCGAATAGTCCGCCCCTGCCACGTGCTCATGCCGTGCAAGCTGCTTGTCCAGCACCCCGTAAAGCCGCAGTGCCTCGGCCCGATATCGTTCGGTGGCATAGGCAATGCGTTCAGGCGCATAGAGCCGGAAATGCCCATGCTGCCCCAGCATCGGCCCCAGCCCGCCCACTTGCCAGAACACCCACTCCAGCACCGCCTTGCGCCCGCGCAGATCCGTGGGCAGGAATTGCCCGGTCTTCTCCGCCAGATAGACAAGGATCGCGCCCGTCTCGAACACCGGAACCGGCGCGCCCCCATCAGAAGGCGCATGGTCAATGATCGCTGGAATTCGGTTGTTGGGGCTCACCACCAGAAATTCCGGCGCAAACTGCTCGCCCGTGCCCAGGTTGATCCACTTCACCGCATAAGCCAGCCCGCATTCTTCGAGCATGATGGAAATCTTCCACCCGTTGGGCGTGGGCGCGCTCAGCAGTTCGATCATCGTGGCAAATCCCCCATTTCAAGCCCCGCCCAGCTTGCTCCACGCCAGCTCGGCAAATTCGCACAGCAGCGGGCGCGTATCGCGCGGGTCGATAATGTCTTCCACGCCGTAGTGTTCGGCAGTGCGGAACGGCGAGCGGACCTTGTTCAGCCTTTCGCGGATCTGCGCCAGGTGCGCTGCTGGGTATTCGGCCTGCTCGATTTCCGCCTTGTAGGCCACTTCGATGCCGCCTTCGATCGGCAGGCTGCCCCAATCGCCCGAAGGCCAGGCAAAGCGATACTGGAACGCATCCGCATTGCTCATTGCGCTGCCCGCAATGCCATAGGCCCGCCGCACGATGATCGAGGCGAGCGGCACGCTGGCGCGGTAGATCGCGTTCATCGCCTGCACACCATAGCGGATCGTCCCGCTCACTTCGGCGGCCCGGCCGATCATGAAGCCGGGGTTGTCCACCAGATGGATGATCGGCAGGCGAAACTGATCCGCCAGCTTGACGAAGCGCTCCACCTTTTCGGATGTGCGCGCTTCCCACGATCCGCCCAGAAAAGAAGGATCGCTGGCCAGCAGTGCCACCGGCCAGCCATCGAAGCGGGCAAAGGCAGTGATCGCGGCCCGGCCCCACTGGCGCCCCATTTCAAACACGCTGCCCGTATCGGCCACCGCTTCGGCCACGCGGCGCATCGAATAGACCTGCCGGGGATCGCGCGGCACGGCGGACAGCAGGAATGCCTCGCGCCGGTCCGGCGCATCATGCGGCGCGGTGCGCGGTGCTGGCTGGCCGACGCGGCTGGGCAGATACGAGAGGAAGCGCCGCGCGCGCGCAAAGGCCTCGGCCTCGCTCGCCACTTCATCATCCACCACGCCGTTGCGGGTGTGGATCGCGCTGCCGCCAAGGCTTTCCTTGTCGTTCGCCTCGCCCCCGCTTTGGCCGGGCAGCGCATCGACCACTGCAGGCCCGGCGGCAAACAGCTGCGAAAGGCCCTTCACCATCAGCGAATAGTGGCTCGCCACAACCCGCGCCGCGCCCAACCCCGCCGTCGGCCCCAGCGCAAGCGCCACCACGGGCACACTATCGAGATTGCGGATCACATCGGCCCACCCCGGCACGGCCGGCACATAAGTCGCGCCGATGTCCTCCAGCGTGCGCACCGATCCGCCGCCGCCGGTGCCATCGATCATGCGGATGATCGGGATGCCCAGCGTGTGCGCCATCTTCTCGCATTGCGTGAACTTGCGGTAGATCGCCGCATCGGCGGCCCCACCGCGCACGGTGAAATCATCGGCCGAGGCGACCACCGGGCGGCCTTCGATGTTCGCGCGCCCGAAGATCAGATTGGAAGCGCTCAGTCCCGCCAGATCGCCTGCCGCATCATAATGCCCTTTGCCCGCAATCTTGCCAATCTCGCGAAACGATCTGGCATCGACCAGCCCGGCGATCCGCGCCCGCGCATCGAGCTTGCCCCGCCCATGCTGGCGCGCCACCTTCTCAGCGCCCCCCATCTGCTCGGCCATGGCCTCGCGGCGGCGCAGTTCATCGATCTCGGCTTGCCAGGTCATCGCTTGCGGTCTCCCGCCTGCCGGTGTGCCATGTCCGCCAGCGCGGTGAAAGAGGCGAAGCCGGCGGGAGGGAGGACAGTGCACTTGCCTTCGGCGAGCGCGGAGCCGTCTGCGTATCGAACACCTGCGCCCCGGGATTACAAATGCCGTTACTATTCTTAAAAACAGCGTGATGATCCGTAAAAACCCGGTCATCAAATGCCATGGAATTTGGGGTTATCGGGTGCCTTTCAGCGGTCAGCCGCCGCGCTTTTCAGCCCCCCCGAGGCGCCACAGCGCCGCCGATGCGCGGGATTGAAGCCGGGGAGACCAAGCCCAGCAAAAGCCCCCTTACTGGTCCGGTCAAGACCCTGAAAAGCAAAGATACCTTGCCATATCAACGCGCAAGCCAGCATCTCTCCAGACCCGCTGCGCCCCCCGTTCTGCAAGGCTTATCGCTGCACGTGAGGGGTATTTTCGATCCGGGATTGCCCGATCCGGATACCGTTATCCTGCCCCAGAATACGAGGCTGAAAGCCGGGTCCACTGGCGCGCCGCGTCTGTCATGAACCCAGGCTGGGAGGTAGTGTTGACCGTCATGCCGCGCTACTCTTTCAGCCAAGCTGGTACACCACGTACCATGTAACGGCTGGGATGGATGAACATGGCAACGATCAACGGCACCGCAAACATAGATACCCTGACCGGGACAAATCTGGCCGATTACATCTATGGCGGTCTTGAAGCGGACAAGATCAATGGCAGCTTTGGCGCCGACTGGATCTATGGCGACAGGCTTGCCGGCGAATTTCTCACCCCCGAAGCCGGGGGAGCGGATACCATTCGCGGCGGCTTCAACAACGACACCGTTTATGGCGAGGCGGGCAACGACAAGCTGTTCGGCGATTCGGGTGATGACGCGCTGTATGGCGGCGCAGGCAAGGACGAACTCAGCGGCGGTTCCGGCAATGACTCGCTTTATATCGGCAACACCACCGAAATGACCGGCGATGCGGTTGATGGCGGCTCTGGCATCGACCGGCTGTTTGCCGACTTTTCCGCCCGGACCACCGCACTGACGTTTGCCGCGCTCGATTCCCGCCAGACCTACACGGTCAGCGGATTCACCGTTAAAGGTGTCGAGCGATACCATGTCACCGGCACCGTGAATGCCGACAGCATGACCGGCTGGCGCCATGACGATACGTTCATCGGGGGCGATGGGGCCGATACGCTCAAGGGATTGGGCGGTCAGGATACGCTGAATGGCGGGGCCGGGGCAGACATGCTCTATGGCGGCGATGGCCGCGATGCCCTCTATGGCGATGATGTGGGGCAGAGCTTTGCCGACACTCTTGATGGCGGCAACGGCGACGACATCCTTGAAGGGTACGGCGGCAACGACAAGCTGTTGGGCGGCCGTGGCAACGATTCGATGAACGGTTCCGACGGCGACGACCAGGCGTCCGGCGACGATGGCAACGATACCGTTTATGGGGGCCTAGGCGCAGACACGATCACCGGCGGTGCGGGCGATGACCGGCTCTACTCCTCGACTTCTTCCTATTTCTTTGGCGGTGACAACACGGCTGAAGTCGACAAGGTCGATGGCGGCGCCGGCAACGACATCATCCTGATCGGCAAGGGTGACACGGCGGCGGGCGGTGCCGGCACAGACGGCATCGGCCTCAGCTTCGGAAGCGATACGGTGGGGATCACCTACACACTGACCACGGCGTCCACGCGCCTCGCCAACGGCACGACGATCTCCGGTTTCGAATCGCTGCAGTTCGCTGGCGGCAGCGGCTTGGACACGATCACCGGCGGCGCAAACACCGACACGCTGTATGGCGGCGGCGGCAATGACAAGCTGAGCGGCGGCGCCGGGAACGATGCCATAGACGGACAGGACGGCAATGACACGCTTTCGGGCGGTGCCGGCAGCGACTACCTCTCTGACAGCGGCAGCACGGGCGACGACATGCTTTCGGGCGGTGTGGGTGACGACTATCTCTATAACGGCACTGGAGTGGACAAGCTTTTTGGCGATGCCGGCAACGACTTCCTCTTCGTTGGCGATTTCGATTTCGCGGCCGACACGGTGAACGGCGGCGAGGGTATCGACAAGGCCAGCTACGGCAACACCTTCAACTCGGTCGTGATCGACCTTGCCGCGCAATCCAAGAACGATGGCGGCGCCGCGGGTGACCGGTTCAGCGGCATCGAGAACCTGGAAGGCTCCTACTCGGACGACATGCTCCTGGCTGACGGCGGGGCCAACGTCCTTGAAGGCAGCAGCGGCGACGATACGCTCGATGGCCGCGCCGGGAACGACCGCATCGACGGAGGTCAGGGCTCCGACATCATGACGGGCGGCGAAGGTGCGGACACGTTCCTGCTGCGGGCCGATTACAACTACTCTACTTCGAATTGGCAAGCCGATGAAATCACCGATTTCAAGCGCGGCACCGACAAGATGGAATTCAACCAGTTCATGTTCGGCACCAACCTGACGTTCAGCAGCGGCGTGGGTATTTCGTCGGGCGGTGCGGCCCCGAACCTGCACTTCGACACTGCCACATCGCGCCTGTGGCTGGACCGGGACGGGTCGGGCGTCGTCGAAGAGCCGATCCTGGTGGCCATCCTGCAAGGCGTGACGTCGCTGGCGCTGACGGACTTCACCATCGTGTAATCACGACGCGCGCCGGCCATCACCGGCGCGCGTTGGGCGTGCCTGCACAATGAACCCCGCCCCACCCGGCGCGCTTATGCAGCCAACATAGCATAAACATCCCATCGGCTTGCCCTCGCCATGATCGCAGGGACAGGTCATCCCTTGGAACGCGCCCTTATTGAGTCCGGACCGTGGGGCCTCAAGGACGCGAATAGACGGAGCAGATGGTAAGGACGGTTTGGATCCTCATCGGTACCGTCCAAGGAAGGTCTGGCCCGCTATCTTTCGGCAAGTCTGATGCGCAAAACAACCGCCCGGCTCTAATCCCAGCTGGGGGAAAGCAGGGGGTCACGTCAAGCTAACCCACTTTCACCCACTAAGTAAGCATGGACCAGAATAGGGCCTTCCAGCAGGCAAAACCGCCCCGCTAAGGCTATCGCCCTTTGGTAGCTAGTTTCTGAT
>JAIXYF010000095.1 GCA_027490345.1 Novosphingobium sp. | reverse complement strand
ATCAAATCGAAACTGCAAGTCGGCTGGGCGCACCTCGACTGGGCGCTGACCCGCCACTTGAAGAAGGAACTGACTGCCGAGGAAGGCGCTGCCGCCAAGCTGTGGCACACCGAACTGCAGTGGGAAGTTATGGACAAGTGCCTCCAGCTCCACGGCGGTGCCGGCTATATGAACGAGTACGCGATTGCCCGCGCCTGGCGCGGTGCGCGCGTTACGCGCATTTTCGGCGGCACGAACGAGATCATGAAGGAGCTGATCGGGCGCAAGCTCTGATCCGCGCCAGCATGACCTGCGTGCAAACCTGAACGGAGCCAGAGCCCCGTGTGGACAGGACATCGCCTGAACGCACGGGGTTTTTTGCGCTCGTGGATCGCAGCATTACCCTTGGCCTTCGTTGTGTGTGTCAGCCCGGCGGGAGCCCAATACGGCTGCCCGCCGGATAGCCCGTATACCGATGAGATCGTGACCGAGGACGTGGTGGGCGAAGAGCCGGAAGGCCTGCCCACCCCGCCGAAGCCCGCCGCCCGCAGCGTTGGCGGCGCGGGTCCATGGAAAAGCGCGACAGCGCTTTATGCGCAGCCGCCTGATCTGGCGCAGTGCCAGCCAGGCGTCTTGCGACCCGAAGCGCAGGCTAGCTTTATCTCGGCGCTCAATGCCATGAGGGCGCTCCACGGGCTTGGCCCGGTGCGCCATGCCGCGGCTTCCGACGGCGCAGTGGCAGAAGCCGCCTTGATGATGGCGGCCAACGATGCCTTAAGCCATGATCCGCCACCTTCTTGGAGGTGCTGGACAGCAGCGGGCGCAGCCGCGGCGGGCAGTTCGAACCTGCTTGGCGGTGTCTCTTCCTCGTATCTTCCGTGGGAGGACGACAACGGCATTCTGGCCGAGTGGCTGATCGAGGGTGACGGTGATGAGATCGGCCATCGCCGCTGGCTACTCTATCCCCATCTCGCGCAGACCGCGCTGGGGCGTGTTGTGGCGGTCCTGCGAAGCGGGATCCGAGTCGATTCAGCGGTCATGAAGGTGTTCGATCCGACAGACGACTTGGTGCGCCGGGCTCGTCCGGCGGCTTCGCTTTCCGAATTTGTGGCTTGGCCGCAGGGGGACTACCCGAACTTTTTCTTCTCGCCGCGCGCGCGCCTCTCGTTCTCGATCAGCGAGGATACAACCGAAACGGATGGAATTGGCACAGTTGATTTCAGCCAAGCCAAGATTAGCATCACCCTCGGTGCGCAGATCCTGCCCGTTCGCGATCAAATGTGGGATAACGAAGGCTTCGGCACTGCCAACAACCTCTCTTGGCGGGTTGATGGCATCAAACCCAATCAAACCTATTCAGTCAGAATTAGCGGTGTTCGTGGTAGCCAGCGCGATCAATATTTATATAAATTCAAAATAATAAAATAGTAATCATCTGCAATTGCAATTGAAAACTTGAATTGACCACACATAATATCACAAATAACTATTTGATCTTTTGGGTTTATAGGTTAATCCGCCTGAGATTTTTCAGGAGAGTGCGCGTGCTGGGAGCGCCTTCGGGCCAGTTATCGCCGTCATGCGCGGTGCCCCTCGCGCTTTTTTGCCTTGTCGCAAAGCGGTGTGGGTCTTCGGCCATTCCGGTTGTCTGATATGGAGGCAAGCCTCCCGCGCACCCTTCTGGTCGCCGCGTTCGCGCTTGCTGTCGCGGCAAGCGCTGTGGTCGCCCCTGTGGCTGCCCACGCGCAGGCGGGAAAGCCGCTGCCGAAGCAGGAAAAGGGCCGGTGCGAACTGGACCGGGAATGGTCCGATGCCCGGCTGAGCAGTGCCTGGTCGAATGAAGGCCAGGTGATTAGCGCTATCGGGCTGGGTTACACGGGCCAGCAGGCTGCATCGGCCAGTGCGGACCTGACCGAAGCGCAGATCCAAGTGGCGCGTGTGGTGCGTGTCAGCGGGCTGGAAATGAACTTCGTGATGGTCGCCGACCCATCGACGCCGGCTGCGGCCCAGATTGTCAACGGCCGGCGCATCATCCTGTTTGATCCGCGCTTCATGGCGCAAGTGGCCGACAGGATCTGCCCGGACTGGGGCGCCACGAGCATTCTGGCGCATGAAGTGGGCCATCACCTTGCCGGGCACACCCTGCGGCAAACGGCCGAACCATGGCGCGACGAACTGGAAGCGGACGAGTTTTCGGGCTTCGTGCTCTCGCGTCTGGGCGCCACGCTTGCGGAGACGACTTCGGCTGCGGCGCGGATCCTGCCCGAGCAACCAACCGCCACGCATCCGGGCCGGGTCGAACGGTTGGCGGCACTCGTCCATGGCTGGCAGAATGCCGGAGCCCTGATCAATGCCGAACTGAGCCAAGCCAAGCACGATCGCGGGCTATTGCCCATGCAGCAGGAAAGGTTTGTTCCCGGCAGCGAGGCGGCTGAAGCTTCGGATCTGGCGCTGGTCGCCCGGATCATTCTCTATGATGACCACCATGATTACTACATCACGCGTGGTGGCCGCATCGATGCCTATAATGGCAATCGCCGTATTGTGGGCCGAAAAACGCTGCCAAGTTCCGCCGACTATGCGTGGACATTCGGGTCGGATTCGGGCCGCCTCGATGTCGAGCATGGCGGGCGGATCTTCATGCGTTTCCCGTCAGGAACCGTACATGAAGTGGGAGTTGTGGTCTCGCTGAAGCCTCAGACTGCTGCTGCAGGCCGGTAGAGGGCATTTGACGGGGGGGGGGGGGGGCTGGACAGAGTGCCACTTTTGCCCACCCGCCCACAGCCCATCAGCTGCCGACGCGAACGCGCTTGTCACGCACGGCAGGCCGCCGCGGCGGCGCGCTGATGTAGCGGCGCTTTACCGGGACGTACTCATAGGTCACCGTGCGAGTTTCGGTGCAGGGGCCCTGAGCTTGACCCGCCGCCTGGGGGGAGCCGACGGGCACCATGACATAGCCCATCGGCGCTCCGGTCATTCCGGGGGCATAGCCATAGCCCGGATAGCCATAACCATAAGCCGGTGCCTGAGGCGGTGCATAGCTGCTGAAAAAGGCCTCGCATTCCTTTTCACGGTTCTTGTCGATTGATTTGCCGATTGCGCCGCCCGCAACCGCGCCCACTGCCGCACCGGCGACAGTGCCCAGCACGCGGCTGCCCGATACGATGCGATTGCCGGCCACGCCGCCCACCAGACCACCAATCACCGCGCCGGTGGTGCCGCTGCCGCGGCGCTCCACGCCCTGGCATTTTTCGACCATCTCGCGGTAGCGCGGATCGGAATCTGCCGCCGGATAGCCCTGCGGCGGCGCGACCTGCCCATTGTAGACGGGCACGCTGTAGACTGGAGGCGCATAAACCGGTTGCGAGTAAACCGGAACAGAATAGCCCGGAGCGCCATAGGCCATCGGGGCCATCGGATACTGGCCCTGCCATGTGGTCTGATAGGCGCCGGGATAGCCCGACTGCCAGTTGGCCTGCGGGGCTTGCGGCGCAGGGTCGTGTGCCAGGGCGGGGGCAGAGAGGCCGGTGGCCATGGTTGCGGCCAGCAATGCTCGGAATGAAACGGCCATCGTGATCCCCTATCAGCAAGCGCGCAGAACGAGGGTTCGCGCCAATTGCGCAAGCCTCGCTCCGGCATTAACCTGCTGTTTAGCATCACACGGCGCAGCGCACCAATGGTGCTGGCGTGCCTGTGCCGAAACGGGGCAATCGCAGAGGGTCGTTCAGATCCGGTCGGCCAACGCAGCGGCAAGCGCTTCGATCCCGGTCGCGTCCTCTGCATCGAAGCGCGCCAGCAGCGGACTATCGAGGTCGATCACCGCGATCACTGCGCCATTGCGCTTGACGGGCACGACCAGTTCAGAACGGCTGGCGGCATCGCATGCGATGTGGCCGGGAAACGCGTGCACATCGGGAACAAGCTGGGTCTCGCCCGTGGCAGCGGCGGCCCCGCACACGCCCTGGCCCGGCGCAATGCGGATGCAGGCGGGCCGCCCGGCGAAGGGGCCAAGCACGAGCATGCCATCGACCATCCGGTAGAAGCCGGCCCAGTTGAGATCGGGCAGGAATTCGGCCAGCAGCGCGGCGCAATTGGCCATGTTGGCTACGCCGTCCGGCTCGCCATCCGTGATGGCGCAGGCGGCTTCGAGAAGCTCGGTGTAGAGCTCGGGTTTGGACAGGCCCGGCTGGGGCGTGAAATCATACATCGCAATGCCCCTAGCAGGCAGGGCCGCCCCTCGCGAGGGGCATTGCGGGAACCGGAGCGCCCTCCTAGACAGATGGCCATGATCACGCTCCGCAAGGCCCTTATCGGGCTGCTCATCGTTCTCGTCGCCGCCGCCCTGGGCCTGATGTGGCTATTGCGCGGCGATTCCGCGCAGCTTGCACTCGATAAGACCACCGGGCCACGGCCCGAGCTGGTCGAAGCCGCGCCGCAGTGGTTTCCCACGATCGGCATCGCCAAGCCCGTTGGCTGGGCCGAGGGCGCGAAACCGCTTGCGGCGCAGGGCCTTGTTGTAACTCGCTTTGCCGACCAGCTCGATCATCCGCGCACGCTCACCGTACTGTCCAATGGCGATGTGCTGGCGGCAGAAACCAATGGGCCGCCGCAGCGCGGGCCCGGCGGGATCACCGGCCTGATCATGGGTTATCTCTTTTCGGCAGCAGGTGCGGGCTCGCCCTCGCCCAACACCATCGTGGTGCTGCGGGATAGCAATGGGGACGGCGTGGCCGATCAGCGCTTCGCCATGACCAATCCGGCGCTGAGCTCACCGTTCGGCATGGTGCTGCGCGAGGGACGGCTTTATGTGGGGAACCACGACGGCGTAGTTTCGTGGCCCTTCACGGCCGGACAGACGCGGCTGGAGGGCAAGCCCGAAAAGCTGATGGACTTGCCCGGCGGCGGCAACCACTGGGCGCGCAACCTGCTCCTCAGCCCGGATGGCACGCGGCTTTATGTCACAGTCGGTTCGGCCTCGAACATCGCGGAAGGCGGGCTCGACAAGGAGCGTGGCCGCGCGGCGATCCACGAGTATGATTTCGCGGCGAAATCCTCGCGCATTTTTGCGCAGGGGCTGCGCAATCCCAATGGGCTCGACTGGAATCCGCGTAGTGGCGAGCTGTGGACCACGGTCAACGAGCGCGACATGCTCGGTTCGGACTTGGTGCCCGATTATCTCACAAACGTGCCGCTTGGTGCGCAATATGGCTGGCCGTGGGTCTACTGGAAAAAGAACATCGACTGGCGCGTGACCGACCCGATGCCGCGCGACATGTTCTCCTATATCCGCAAGCCCGAATACGGCCTCGGCAGCCACGTGGCGCCGCTGGGCCTTGCCTTCGCGCGGGGCGGCAACCTGATGGGCGAGCGCTTCGCCAGCGGCGCCTTCGTGGCGCGGCATGGTTCGTGGAACCGCAAGCCGCTTGCGGGCTATGACGTGGTGTTCGTGGCCTTCGATACCAACGGCAATGCGCTGCCGAAACCCCCGGTGCCGGTGCTGACCGGGTTCCTTACCAAGGACGATACCACGCAGGGCCGGCCAGCATGGGTGGCGTTTGCCAAGGATGGCGCGCTGCTGGTGAGCGACGATACTGGCGGTGTGATCTGGCGCGTCATGGCGCCCGGCGCGAAGCCTGCGGCAGAGATTGCCGCGATTCCCGCCACGCCGATGCCGCCTGCGCCCAAGAAGGATGCGAAGTTCATCGTGCGCCCGACCATGGACTCCGATCTCACCAAGCCGAAGAACTAAAGGCTACAGCGTCAGAGGTTCCTGCCGGCCCGGCCTGCCAGTTCGTTGACGAATTGCCACGCCACGCGGCCCGAACGGCTGCCGCGCTGTTTCGCCCATACCAGTGCGTCGGCCTCGGCAAAAGTCAGGCCGAAGTGCGCGGCATATCCGGCGATGATCGCAAGGTAATCGTCCTGCGAACAGGCATGGAATCCCAGCGAAAGGCCGAAGCGGTCGGCCAGCGCCAGGCGGTCGTCGACCACGTCGCGCGGATTGATCGGATCGTCCTGCTCGGCCATGTGCCGCTCGACAATGGCGCGGCGGTTGGACGTGACGGCTAGGCGCACGTTGGCCGGGCGCGCTTCCACGCCGCCTTCCAGCCAGGAACGCAAGCGGCGGGCGGAACCTGTATCACCCCCATCGAAGCCAAGATCATCGAGCAGGATCAGAAAGCAGCGGCCTTCCGCGCGCAATTGCGTGAGCAAGGCGGCAAGGCTTTCATCAGGGGCCGCTTGAATCAGGGCAATCCGGCCGGGAAAAGCGGCCTGTGCCGCACGCACGGCGGCGCGGATCATGGCGGACTTGCCCATGCCTCTCGCACCCCACAGCAGCATGTCATGCGCGGCAGCCCCTGCGGCAAGGCGCAGCACATTGTCGGCCACAGCAGCCTTTTGCGCGTCGACTCCCTTGATCAGCTCAAGCGGCGGCGCGGCAAGCGGATCGACCGCACGCGCGCTGGTGCCGGTCCAGACATAAGCCGGATGCGCCAGCCAGTCGGCAGCAGCGGGGGCAGGCGGCGCCAGCCGTTCAAGCGCTGCGGCAATGCGCTCCAGCGGATCGCCGCCCGTGCTCATCCGGTCAGCGCCTCGCTATCCAGTTCATAATAGAGCGCGGCACCGGCCATGGCGGCCGCGCCAAGCCCGCGCGCTTCGGGCACGATGGTCCGGTTGAACACTTTGGTGACAGCCGTCTTTTCCACCGAGCCTGTGGCGCGCGCCTGCCGGGCTAGTTGCCAACCGGCCACCGCCACGGCGCACATCGTCAGGAAGGGCACGCTCCCGGCCAGCTTGTCATCCAGGCTGGCATCGCCGCTGGCCATCCACGTGGCAATGGCCGCCGCGTCCTTCGCCAGCGAAGCGACTTCGGGCACGTCCTGCATCTCGGCAGAGATATCCGCCATCAGCGCCTGCAGCACGCCGCCTGCTTCCATACCAAGCTTGCGGGTGACAAGGTCGGCGGCCTGAATGCCGTTGGTGCCTTCATAGATCGGGGCAATGCGCGAATCGCGGTAATGCTGCGCGGCGCCGGTTTCCTCGACAAAGCCCATGCCGCCGTGGATCTGGATGCCCAGGCTGGCCACTTCGCAGCCAACATCGGTGCCCCATGCCTTGAGCAGCGGCACCAGCAGTTCGGCCCGTGCGCCCGCTGCCTTGTCGCCCAGCAGGCCGCGATCCACTTGCCCTGCGGTGTAATAGAGCAGGGCGCGCGAGCCTTCGGTGAGGGCACGCATCCTGAGGATCATGCGGCGCACATCAGGGTGCTCGATAATCGCTACTGGGTTCTTGTCGGGCGAACCGGCTCGGGCGGACTGCACGCGGTCGCGCGCGTAGATACGGGCCTGCTGCAGCGCGCGTTCGGCGATCTGCACGCCCTGGCTGCCAACGTTGATGCGGGCGGAGTTCATCATCGTGAACATGGCTTTCAGGCCTTCGTTCTCGTGGCCGACCAGTTCGCCGATGCATTCGCCGCCATCCCCATAGGACATGACGCAAGTGGGCGAGACATTGATCCCCAGCTTGTGCTCCACCGAGACAGCACGCAGATCATTGCGCGCGCCCAGCGAGCCATCGGCATTCACATGGTACTTCGGCACGATGAACAGCGAGATGCCGCGCGATCCGGCCGGCGCGCCCGGGGTGCGCGCCAGCACGAGGTGGATCACGTTCTCAGCAAGCTCGTGCTCGCCCCAGGTGATGTAGATCTTGGTGCCCGCAATGCGGTATTTGCCCGCGTGGGTGCCTTCCTCGATCGGCAGGGCGGTGCTGCGCAGCGCGCCGACATCCGAACCCGCCTGCGGCTCGGTGAGGTTCATCGTGCCCGACCATTTGCCCGAGATCAGGTTGGGCAGGTACATCGCCTTCTGTGCTTCGCTGCCGTGGTGATCGAGCGCCTCGATCGCACCGACAGTAAGCATTGGCAGCAGCGTGAAGCCCATGTTCGCGGCGCCCAGCGTTTCCAGCGCGCAGGTTGCCAGCGTGAACGGCAGGCCTTGTCCGCCAAATGCGGCAGGGCCTGCGATGGAGCCCCAGCCTTGCTCAACAAAGGCCTTGTATGCCTCGGCATAGCCTGCGGGTGAGGAAACAACGCCATCGACGCAGCGCGATCCTTGCGTGTCGCCGATTCGGTTGAGCGGCGCCCATTCGCCCGCCGCAAAGGCGCCGATGCCCTCGGCAATCGCCTCGACCAGATCCGGCGTGGCTGCAGCATAGCGTTCGTGTGCTGCCAGCTCGTCGATTCCGGCGCAGACACGCATGGCAATGATCTGATCTTCTGTGGGGGCGATAAAGCTCATGCGCTGTTTTCCTTGGCAGCCTTTGCGCAGGGCTATAGCGCCAAGCCATGAACACGCAAACGCCCCCGAATGTGCGAGCAGCGGATGCTGGCTGCCTTGCCGAGGCGGCGCGCGTGATTGCGGCGGGTGGGACGGTCGCGGTGCCGACCGAGACAGTCTACGGCCTTGCCGCGCGGGCGGATAGCGCTGCGGCGGTGGCGGCGATCTACCGCGCCAAGGGGCGGCCTGATTTCAATCCGCTGATTGTCCATGTGCCAGATGTCGCTGCCGCCGAAGCGCTCGCGGTGTTCGATGCGCGGGCGCTTGCGCTGGCGGCTGCGTTCTGGCCCGGCCCGCTGACCATGGTTCTGCCGCGCCGCGCACAGGTGCCCTTGGCGGCGGCGGTGAGTGCGGGCCTGCCCACCGTGGCGCTGCGGGTGCCTGCACACCCCGTGATGCGCGCGCTGCTGGCGGCGTCCGGCTTGCCGCTGGCCGCCCCTTCGGCCAACCGCAGCGGCGGGGTCAGCCCGACCAGCGCCGCGCATGTTGCAGCTTCCCTCGGCGTGCGGGCCGATCTCATCATGGATGGCGGCACTACGCAGCAGGGCCTCGAATCGACTATCGTGGCGCTGCGCGAAGGCGGCGGCTGGCAGATCCTGCGCCCGGGCCCCATTCCCGAGGCAGATCTCGTGGCTGTGCTGGGCGAGGCGGCGACGCAGGAACGGCGCGGGATCGAGGCGCCCGGCCAGCTTGCCAGTCACTATGCGCCGGGCAAACCAGTGCGGCTGGGCGCCGAATCGGCTGAGGCAGGCGAGTTCCTCATCGGTTTTGGCCCGGTGCCGGGCGCGGTTTCGCTATCGGAGGCGGGCGATCTCGCCGAAGCAGCCGCACGGCTCTATGCCTGCCTGCATCTGGCTGCGGCTGCGCCTGAACCGCGAATCGCCGTGGCGCCCATTCCGCCGCGCGGCATTGGCGTGGCGATCAACGATCGCCTCGGCCGAGCAGCGGTTTAGCGCTCGGCGCGCAGCGCTTCGATTTCGCCGCTGAGCTGGCTGGCTTCGGAACAGGCCGCCGTTTCGCCGCGGTTGCAGGCTTCGAGGCTGCGGTTGTACTTCTTCTGCAGCTTCTTGATCTTGTCATCGCGCTTGCGCATCGCGCGGCCGCGGTTCTCGTCGGCTTCAGATTGGCTGGTCGTGGCCAGATCGACAGCCTTGGAGCCGATTCGAACCGGTGCTGTGGCAACGCTGGCGGCGGTGCTGACCGCGGAACTGACCAGGCAGCCCGAAAGCAGGAACGCAGCCAGCGGAGTGATGAGCAGCAGAGGACGAGTCAAGCGCAGGAGCCTTTCGGTGTTGGTCGTGCGTTCTTAACCGATCCTGCCATCCAGAGCCAGAACGTCACTCCGGCCCTCAGGGTTCGCAGATCAGCGTGCCCGATCCCCGCGCATTGACCTTGCACTGCGCACGGCCCTTCACCCGCACTTCGCCCGATCCCAGGATATCGGCCTTGACCTGCCCGTCAGAGGCAAAGCGCGCATCGCCGGATCCCGCGATCTTGATCCTGGCTTCGTCGGTAGTGAGCCCTTCCATTGCGGCCGAGCCGGACCCGGCAATCGAGACCTTGAGCAGCCCGGTCTTCCCGGCAGCCTTGAGATCACCCGAGCCGACGACGTCGACGCTCAGCTCCCTCGTATCGACCGCCGCTACGGCGATATCGCCCGAACCGGCAACGCTGATGCTGGCCGTTTCACCGCGAAGCCCATCGGCCTGCATCGTGCCCGATCCAGCCATGACGAGGCGGTGCGCGGCAGGGACGGTCACCTCGATCGTGGCCAGATCGTCCTTGCCGCCCACCGACCAGCCTTCGCGGCCAATGGCCAGCTTGCCGTCCTTCAGCACGAACCGCACGCGATCTTTGGCATCCTGCTGACCTTCGACCTTGATTGCCAGCGCATCACCCCGAACGATCCGCACATTGTCCGGCCCCAGCAGGGTGATTTCTCCGGGCGCCTCGGCCGTGAGATCCAGTTCGGCCAGCGGCACGCCTTTCATCCCATCCATGCCGTTCACCGTGAAACTGGCACCCCCGCAAGCGCTTAACGAAAGTGCGACAGCGGCAATGGCAATTCCGGCAAGCGTGCGGGTGATATCCTTGATCATGGGGCGCTCCGTGAACGAGTTTCCAATTGGCTTCCAACTGGTGTGTTGCCCCTATAACGCACCGCATCACCGTCACGCCAAGTCGTCTGCCGATGCCGATCGGCGGTTGGCAGGAAACGCGCCCGCGCCAAGAAAAAAGCCCGCCGGATTGCTCCGGCGGGTCTTTCAGCGCTTTCCCATTCCCCAAAATGAGGGGCGCAACCAGCCTCAGGCCGTCTCGTAGTACTTCGGCGCGTGCTCGTTGAGGATCGCGAGGATCTTCTGCAGCGCGGCCGGTTCGTCCGTCTTTTCCATGGCGGCCAGTTCGCGCGCGAGGCGTGAGGACGCCGCTTCGAAGATCTGGCGTTCGGAATAGCTCTGCTCCGGCTGGTCGTCAGCGCGGAATAGATCGCGCGTGACTTCCGCAATGGAAACGAGATCGCCGGAATTGATCTTGGCTTCGTATTCCTGCGCGCGGCGCGACCACATCGTGCGCTTCACCTTGGGCTTGCCCTTAAGGGTATCGAGCGCCTCGCGCAGCGTCTTGTCAGACGAAAGCTTGCGCATGCCGATCGCTTCGACCTTGTTGACGGGCACGCGCAGGGTCATGCGTTCCTTTTCGAAGCGCAGCACATAAAGCTGCAGCTTCATGCCCGCGATTTCTTCGTTCTGAAGTTCCACCACACGGCCGACGCCGTGCTTGGGATAGACGACGTAATCCCCAACATCGAAGGCAAGTGCCTTGGTTGCCATTGCTTATCCTTTCGGCGCAGCAGGAACGAGAGCAAGGTGGGGCAGAAGCGCCCCCGGACAGCAATCCGGGCCTTTTGGGGGGAGGTCCGGCAAACGACCGTCTTTTGCACGGTCTAATTGCACTGCGATCCGTTTGCTGTTTGTCCTGCTTTAGCGTGTTATTGGCGACAGGATGGATCGTTCCGTCCAGCGCTCGCAGGAGTATATAGCATCCCTGTCATAAAAATGCCAGAGGCAAGGGCGCCGATAAGCGTGCCGGTCGGCTGCAGAATGGCGCACGGCGGGTAAACGCCCGCGCGTGGAGGGTCTGGCCCCCCGGTGCGCGATCAGTCGCCTTCGCCGGGTTCGGCCGAGAAGTACTTCTCGTACTTGCCTTCCTCGCCTTTGTGCTCATCGGCGTCAGCGGGCGCGTCTTTCTTGGTGGTGATGTTCGGCCATTCGGCAGAAAACTTCGTGTTGAGTTCAAGCCACTGTTCGAGGCCGCTCTCGGTATCGGGCAGGATCGCCTCGGCCGGACATTCCGGCTCACACACGCCGCAATCGATGCATGCGCTGGGGTTGATCACCAGCATGTTATCGCCCTCATAGAAGCAATCCACCGGGCAAACCTCGACGCAATCCATGAACTTGCAGCGAATGCAGGCTTCGGTAACGACATAGGTCATGGCAGTGGCAACCTCTTGTGTTCAGGCGTGGTTTCCTGAACTGCTAGAGGGCCGCCCCCCGCCGCGTCAAGCACCTCATAACAACCCCTAGCTTCTTCGGGAGGGCCGCGCCGCCGGGGCAGGCTGGCCAGCATGATCACTTTCACGCCCGAGTGCAGCGGCAGCACCAGCACATCGCCGCAGCGCACCGCCGCGCTCGCCCTCTCGATCCGGCGGCCATTGAGGCGGATATGGCCTCTTGCCACCCAATCCTGCGCCAGCCCCCGCGATCCGGAAAAACGCAGGAACCACAAAAGCTTGTCGATGCGCAGGGAGTCTTCGCCGGGCATCAGCGGATCAGTTCTGCCAAGGCGGCAAAGGCTCCGGTGGGCGGCGCGCTGGGTGCGCCCGCCGCCCGCGTGGGCGCAGCGCGCGGTGGGCGCCAATCCCACACCGGCGGGGCGGGCGGACCATAGGCTGCTTCGGCAAGGGCCCGCGCCATGTGGACGCGGAAACCTGCTGCGCGCAGCAGCGCAGCATAGCCCGCCGTGGCAAGACCCATCGAACGCGCCAGCGCCGGATCGAGCGGATAGCGTTTGCCAGGTGCGCCGATACGGCAGCGGTGCGCGGCTTGCAGCAGCTTTTCCGCCATATCCACGCGGATCGCCTGGGCCCCTGCGCGGCGATAGCCTGCGGTGGGGGCCTTGGCGGCGATTACAGGCGGCAAATGGGCGGGCGGCGGCGCTGGCGCTGCCTCGCGCAGCGCGGCAAGGCTGCACCACAGGCTGAGCGGTGCGGCGCGCAGCACGGCGGCCAGGAACAGATCCAGCGCGCCAATGCGCACGCCAAGGCGGCGCAGGCAATCGCGCTGGCGCGCATCGAGCCGCTCGAGCCCCGCGTCCTCGCGGACCAGCACGCCCCCGCCAGCTACCAAACGCAGCAGCAGGGCGCGCAGATCGGGGCCGGATTCCGCAGCGCGGGCGGCTTCGGCCAGGCGCGCCAGTGGGCCGAGGTCGGCCGTGATCCGCCGGGCCAGCCAGCCTTCCAGCGCGGCGTTCAGCAGCGGGCGCTGGCGCGCTGGCAGCAGGCCCAGCGCCGGATCAAGCCGCAGGCGCGGCTCCAGCACCGAACGGCCCGGCTCCAGCCGCGCGGCAACGAGGCCATTCCACATGAGCGCGCCGCTCTCCAGCGCCAGACCGTCCGATTCGTCAGCCGCAGCGATCAGCGCATCGGCGCGGGCGGCCAGCAGGGCAGGCAAGTGGCGCTCGGCGGCAGCAAGCAGCAGCTTGCGGTCCGCCGCGCGCGCCAGCGGATCGACCACAAAGCGAAAACCATCAAGATGGCCGATGGGTTCATCATCGACCAGCACCGCGCCCGCCTCGCTCACCCGCACTGGCAGCAGCGAGGCATCGCCGCCTGCCTTGCGCATGAGGACGGTGGTGCGGCGGTTGACGAACCGCT
>JAIXYF010000281.1 GCA_027490345.1 Novosphingobium sp. | reverse complement strand
CGCGCGGCGCCGGGTGATCCTACGCCTCCTGCGGGCGGGCGCAAAGTCCTGTCTCAGAAGCTTTTCGGCAGGCCGAGCACATGCGTGGCGACGTGGCTGAGGATGAGGTTCGAGGAGATCGGCGCGACCTGATAGAGGCGGGTTTCGCGGAACTTGCGCTCGATATCGTATTCCTCGGCAAAGCCGAAGCCGCCGTGCGTTTGCACGCACATATCCGCCGCGAACCATGAGGCTTCGGAGGCGAGGAGCTTGGCCATGTTGGCCTCGGTCCCCGCGCCTTCGCCCGCATCGAAGCGGGCGGCGGCATCGGCCACCATCTGCGCGGCGGCGGTGGTTTGAATGTAAGCGCGGGCGATGGGGAACTGGACGCCCTGGTTCTGGCCGATGGGGCGGCCGAACACGGAGCGATCCTTGGCATAGGCGCTGGCCCGATCGATGAAGAAGCGCGCATCGCCAATGCATTCGGCGGCGATGAGGATGCGCTCGGCGTTCATCCCGGAGAGGATATAGCGAAAGCCATCGCCTTCCTTGCCGATGAGGTTTTCGGCAGGCACCGAAAGGTCGTCGAAGAACAGCTCGGTCGTGGCGTGATTGAGCATGGTGCGGATGGGGCGGATGGTGAGGCCATTGCCGACCGCTTCGCGCAGATCGACGAGGAGGACGCTCATGCCCTCGGTCGACTTGGCGCATTCATCGCGCGGCGTGGTGCGCACGAGGAGGACCATGAGATCGGAATGTTCGGCGCGGCTGATCCAGATCTTCTGGCCGTTGACGATATAGCGATCCCCGTCGCGCCGGGCGAAGGTGGTGAGGCGCGTGGTATCGGTGCCGCTGGTCGGCTCGGTCACGCCGAAGGCCTGGAGGCGCAGCTCTCCGCGCGCGACGGGGGGGAGATAGCGCTCCTTCTGTTCGGGCGAGCCGTGGCGCAGCAGGGTGCCCATCGTGTACATCTGGGCATGTGCCGCGCCGCCATTGCAGCCGGAGCGGTGGACTTCTTCGAGGACGGCGGTGGCAGCAGCAAGGCCGAGGCCGGAGCCGCCATAGCTTTCGGGGATGAGGACGGAGAGCCAGCCTTCCTGCGCCAGCGTCGTCACGAACTCGGTGGGGTATTGGCGGTCCCGGTCGAGCGCTTGCCAGTAGCTGCCGGGGAAACGCGCGCACAGGCGGCGCACGCCTTCGCGCAGGTCTGCAAAGGTTTCTTCTTCGGCCATGGCTCCGCTCTCCGGCAAATGCTTGTGCGAGGCGTGGCTATTGCCTGCCTTCGCGCCGCCGTAAAGCCGGGCTGGAGGTGCAATTTTGCTAGTGGGCGCTGAGGCGATGCCGTTCGCGCCGCAGATAGACGAAGAGCATGATGAAGACCGGCACGATGACGAGCGCGGCGAAGAGATCATGCTCCACGTGCAGGCCGAAGAGCGCAAGGCCGCCGCTGAGATAGGCGAGCAGCGAGACGGCATAATAGGTGATGGCGACGGTGGAGAAGCCTTCGACGAGGTGCTGGAGGCGCAGCTGGGTGCGGGTGGCGCTTTCGAGGGATTTGAGGAGCTGGCCGTTCTGATCCTCGATCCGCGTTTCGATGCGGGTGCGCAGCAGGGAGGTGAGCTGGGCGGAGCGTTCGGCCAGTTCCTGCTGGCGGCGCACCACCGTCTCGCACGTGCGGATCGCGGGGAGGAAGCGGCGCTGGGTGAAATCGGCGAGGCTGGCAAAGCCGGGGATGGCCACCGGGGCGAGCGTGGCGAGGCGTTCATCGACGAGGCGGGCATAGGCGGCGGTGGCGCTGAGCCGGTAGCGCGAATCGCTGGCGATGGCGCCGAGTTCGAGCGACATGGCGCAGAGCGAATCGAGCAGTTCGTTGTCCGACGTCTCGTCCGAATCGAGGCGGCGGCCGAACGCGCGCAGTTCTTCCTCGGCGGCATCGAGCTTGCCCCAGCACGCGCGCGCAACGGGGAGGCCGAGCAGCGCCATGTTGCGATAATTGCCGAGTTCCTGCAGCGATTGCACTGCGCGGGCGAGATCGACCGGGCCAAGCTGCCCGGCTGCGACGACAAGGCGGCCATAGCCTTCGTCCTTGATGCGGAAATCGGAGGAGAGCCGGGCGCCGCCGCCGAAATCGCAGCAGACCAGCTCTGCCGGATCGACATCGAACTGCGCCATGCGCGCAGCGGCGGCGGCGGCATCGGATTCGATATCAATCAGCGTGGCGCGCAGCACTTCGCCCGGCGCGCTTTCGGCCCAGGCGCGCGCTTCAGCCAGAAGCGGGGCATCGGGGCTGGCAAAGACAGTGAGCGTGGTGGCTTCGCTGTGGCGTTCCCAGGTGAAGAGAAGGCCGTCTGCCAGCATGCCCTGCATGTGGCGCTGGCCGGGCTCCGCCGCAAAGGCCGGGCCGCTGCGAAACGGCGGCAGCCCTTCGGACGGGCCGAGCCGAAGGATCTGGATGATCGTCATCGGCGGCGTTATCGGCGGCCAGCGCCGCAGGTGCATCTCGCCAACAATCTCGCGCCGCAGCCGGTGTTCGTTGAGCATGGCTTGTGGCACTCCCTTCAGGCACGACGGATGCCACACTACAGTCTTTCACAGCACACTTGCTGTTACAACCCGCATAGTCCAGAGTTCTTGACACTATGAACCGCTTTCCCTTCTCCGCCATCGTCGCGCAAGACGAAATGAAGCAGGCCCTGCTGCTGGCCGCTGTCGACCCTGCCATCGGGGGCGTGATGGTCTTCGGCGATCGCGGGACGGGCAAATCGACGGCGGCGCGCGCGCTGGCCGCGATCCTGCCGCCGATTGTCGCGGTGGAAGGCTGCCGGTTCGGCTGCGCACCGACCGATGCCGGAACTTGCCCCGATCCCTGCACATCGAAGAAGACGGCCAAGCGGGCGGTGCCCTTTGTCGATCTGCCGCTGGGCGCGACCGAGGACCGCGTGATCGGTGCGCTCGATCTGGAACGCGCACTGCGATCAGGCGAGAAGCGCTTCGAACCGGGGCTGCTGGCCAAGGCGCACCGGGGGTTTCTCTATATCGACGAGATCAACCTGCTGGAGGATCACCTTGTCGATCTGCTGCTCGATGTGGCGGCTTCGGGCGAGAATCTGGTGGAGCGCGAGGGGCTTTCGGTGCGGCACAAGGCCAAGTTCGTGCTGATCGGCAGCGGCAATCCGGAAGAAGGCGAACTGCGCCCGCAATTGCTCGACCGGTTCGGGCTTTCGGTCGAAGTGCGCACCCCGCAGACGCTCGATTCGCGCGTGGAAAT
>JAIXYF010000426.1 GCA_027490345.1 Novosphingobium sp. | reverse complement strand
GCCGAACTGACGGTGCACGCCGCGATTGCAGAACGGCCCGTGAGCCTGACGGCAGCGGCTTTTGGCGCCAATGATACCGCCGGCGCCTTGCTCACCTTTCGCGGGTGGGCCTTGCACGATGTGCGCGCCGCCGCCGGACAGACGTTGCCTTTGCCGCCCGTCACGCCCGTCTTCTTCGAGCAGGCATCCCGCACCCGCCCGGTGGCCGAAGTGGATGGCCGCATCGGCGGCTATGGCAGGGCCGAAATCGCGCTGTCAGGCGCGCTGAAGCTGAGCGCGATGGTCTATGCCAACCGGGGCGATCCCACCGCTTTGCGCCAAGGCCAATATGCGTGGAAAACCCGGTTCGCGACAATCGGGGTCAGCCTGCGCACGCGCGGAGACACGACCATTCTGGCGCAAGTCATGGTCGGCAGCTCGGTCATGGGCCTCGATCCTGCGCGGCGGGCCATGACGGACGTAGTGTTTCGTGCAGCCTATGTGCTGGTCTCGCGGCCTGTGCGCTCAGGGTCGCTCACCGGACGGATCGACGTGTTCGCGGTCGACGACCGCTCGTTCCTCGATCTGGAAAACAACCGCGAGCGAGGCGCGGCGGCAACCGGCGCATGGGCAAAGCCGCTTTCCGGCGCGAGCGAACTCGTGACCGAAGTGCAGGCCGTGTGGAGCGACCGCGCGGCGCGGGCGCGCATCGGAGTTCGGGCCGAGCAGGTGGATGTTCAGACCCGGATCGCCTTGCGCACGCGCTTCTGACAGGAGGGCACTGCGATCAGATCGAGGTCGTCAGATCCACCAGCCAATCGGGCGATGCGGACACGAGCACGCCTTCGATCAGCTTGTCACCGCCGGTGAAGATGAGGACGCCCACGACCACCAGCAGCCCGCCCAGCACGCGCTTGCCGGTTCCGCCCGCCTGCATCAGCCGCCCGCGCCACTGCGCCAGCAGCGAGCGGGTGGCGAAGGCCAGAACCAGCAGCACGCTGGCAATGCCAAGGCCGAACGCGGCCATCGTCAGCGCCACCATCGCCAGGTTTTCGCCCTGTGCGGCGAGCACCGTGGCCGCACCCAGCGTCGGGCCAACGCAGGGGCTCCACACAAGCCCGAGCAAAACGCCGATCATGGCCTGCCCGGCCAGTCCATAGCGCTCCATCCCGGATTTGCGCGCATTGGCCCAATCGGCCAGCGGGGTCGCCGCGCGGGTCAGCAGCCCTTGCGCGGCGGGCACCAGCAATGCAGCGCCCGCCGCGATCAGCAAGGCGGCCCCGATGAGGCGGACCCAATCACCATCAAACCCGGATGCTGCGCCCAGCGTGGCGAGCGCAAACCCGGTCAGCGTGAACGAGGCGACCAACCCGCCTGCCAGTGCAAGCGGCCCGCGCGGATGCGCCTGTGCGGCGCTGCCGAGCACGATGGGCACCAGCGGCAGGACGCAAGGCGAAAGGATCGTCAGCGCGCCTGCCGCATAGGCAAGCACCGGGCTCAGCACGTCGGCCATGGCTCAGCCAATCGTCTTGGCGAGCAGGCCGTTGATGGCGGCCTTGTCGGTCGTATAGACGACGCGGCCCACTTCGCGCGCGCCGCTATAGCCGATCAGGGTCGATTGCTTCTGCGCGCCCAGTGCTTTCCACTCGGCCTTCTGCTTGTCGTAGTTGATCGAGAGGATCAGCAGATTGTTGTACTGCAGCCCGGCGGTGGTCGCTTTGATCGTCCGCCCTTGCGAGGCGCAGACGGGGCACCACCAGGCCTTGACCTCGACCAGAATGGGCCGGCCCTTGGCCTGTGCTGCGGCCAGCGCAGCGGCGGTGAAGGTCTGCCGTTCAGCGGCGGCGGCAGGCGCGGCGAACGAGACGGCGGCGGCAAGGGTGAGGGCAAGAGCGGTGAGGGGGCGGAACATCGGGTGGTATCTCCTGTGCTGTTAATCCCCGTTCGCAGCAGGAGCGGGGCCGGTTACATCACGCCGATGCCCGGGCTTGGAAAAGCGCGGCCAGCGCCGCCGTGACCAGCGTGAACAAGGCGATTGGCAGCGCATGGGCCAGCACCTCGCCCGTGCCTTCGCCGCGCAGCATCACGCCCGTTGCCGCGCGGATGAAATGCGTGAGCGGAAACACGTTGCCGATAGCCTGCGCCCAGCCCGGCAGCGTGGCAAACGGATAGAGAAACCCCGAAAGCAGCATCGCTGGCAGGTAGAACGCTACTGCGCCCTGAAGCGCGGCCAGTTGGGTGCGCGCTCGCGCCGCAATGGCATAGCCCAGCACCAGGTGCGCGGCGGCAAACAGCGGCAGGATGGCCGCGAGCGAAGCCGCGTTCCCGCGCGCCGGCAGATCGAACAGCCATAGCCCCGCTGCCATCACTGCAAGGCCCTGAATGGTGCCGACCACGACATAGGGCAGCAGCTTGCCCAGCAGCACTTCGCCCCGCCCCAGCGGCAGGATCAGCAAAGTCTCCCAGGTCCCGCTCTCGCGCTCTTGCGCCAGACTCAGCGATCCTAGCATGATCATCGCGATCATCACCGTGACCCCGATCAGACCGGGCAGGAAACTCCAGTCTGCGCGCGATGCCGGATTATAGAGCCGCACCGTTTGCAGGCCTGGCCCCGCAAGATCGGCGCGCTGCGCCAGCGTGCGCCAATATGCCGCCTCGATCCGCGCGGTGGCGGCCGCTGCCAGCGCAGCGTTGCTTTCATCCACCACGATCCGCAGCGGACCGCCCTTGGCCAGCGGATTGGCAAACGACCGCGCCTCGGGCACTTCGATGCCGATCACCGCATCGCTGCGCTTCACCAGCGCTTCGGCGCTTCCGGGCTTGCCTTTGGCCACAACCGCGATGTTGCGCTGGTTCTGCAGTTCCTTCGCTACGCTCTCGGCATCGCTGGCGCTGGGGGCGGCAATCGCCACGGCGACGGCGGCGTCGGGGCGGATCGCGGTGCCGAACAGCGCAATCTGCAGCAGCGGCACCGCCAGCAGCAGGGTCAGCGCGATGCGCGTGCGCCGCAGCCGCGTCCATTCGGCTCGTGCCACAGCGGCGATGCGCTGCAGCGCGCTCATGCCCCGGCCTCAGCCAGCACGGCAGCTTCGAGCGAGCGTGCTCCTGCCAGGCGCATCACTTGCGCCGGCGTCGTCTGGGCGCTGGCCTGCCCGCCGCGATAGAGCATGATCTGTGGCAGTTGTCCGGCTTCGGCCAGATCGTGCGTGCTCACGATCACGGCGCTGCCCGTGGCGGCAAACGCCGCGATCCAATCCCACAGCGCCTTGCGCGTGACGATATCGAGCCCTGCGGTCGGTTCATCGAGCAGCAGCAGCGTCGGCGCGTGGATCACGCTGGCCGCGAACTGAACCCGCCGCGCCCAGCCACCCGAAAGCGTGCCGAAGCGCTGCGCAGCCACCGTCTCGCACCCATGGCGCGCCAGCGCAGCGCTTGCCGCAGCAGCGGGCAGGCCATGGACCTGCGCGTGAAAGCGCAGGTTTTCGAGCACGGAAAGCTCGGAATAGAGCGCGAGGCGCTGGCTCATGTAGCCGATTCGCCGCCGATCCATGCGGCCGGTTCCCATCCGGGCGCCGATCCGGGAGCCCAGAACGGTGCCAGACCCGGCATCGGGCGCGATCAGCCCAGCCAGCATCCGCAAGGTCGTCGTCTTGCCCCCGCCGTTTGCGCCGACAAGCCCCAGCACATCCCCGGCACCCACGCGGATCGACACATCGCGCACAGCGTCGCGGCCGCTGAAAGCCTTGGCAAGACCGCTGACGTTTACCAGCGGTTCAGTCATAGATGGTGGCACCGCCATGGCGATAGGCAAACCCGCCATACATGTGCTTGCTCGCTTCCGCGCCCAGAACAACGATGCCGTCTTCCGGCGCAGCCTTTGCCCGCAGCGTATCGAGCGCGATCCAGATCGCAGCGGAGCCGGTGTTGCCTATCCGGTCGGCCTGCACGAACACGTGCTCGGGCGGCAGCGCAAAATGCGCAGCGGCCAGCATTCCGATCCGCCCGCTGACCTGATGCGGGACGACGCGGTGCGCCGCCGCAATCGGAAACCCCTGCATCGCCGCCGCATCGCGCCCGGCATCGAACAATCGGTGTCCTTCCGCGCGGATGGCCGCAAAATCATGATCGAAGCGCAGCGTGCCGTGCTGGCGGGAAATGCCCGGCGCCCGCCCGCTGCCCAGCGCGCCAAACCACGCTGCCTCGATTGAAGGGCGGCCGTCCGCGAAGGCGCCCACGATCACTGCGCCGGCGCCATCGCCCATCTGTACCATGTTGACGATCTGGTCAGGCTCGGTATCGAGCGTGGCCGGATCGAAAAACAGCGAGCCGGTTTCCGAACCGACAATCGCCACCGGTCCCGAACCCGCAGCCACCAGCCCGAACGCGATCATCAGCGCATTGGCAAAGCCCGTGCAGGCCTGCCGCAGTTCGACATGCGGTCCGGCATAGCCAAGCCGGTCTGCCACCATGGCCACACTGGCGGGCAAGGGCTGCTCAGGCGTCGTGGTATGGCCGATGAGATAGGCCAGATCCTGCGGCTGCAACCCGGCCTGCTCCAGCGCATTGCGCACAGCGCGCGCCGCGAGTTCGGCATTGGTATCGCCGCTGCGGGCGGCCTCGCGCCGCAGGGCGAAATCGCGGCACAGATGGCGGCTTTCAATGCCGAGCCGCCGGGCAATCGCGGCGGCTTCTCGCGTTCGGGCAAAGCCGAACCGGTCCTGCATCAGGGCAATCAGATCGCCCGTGGCCACCGCTGCGCCGGGCAGGGCCTGTCCGCTGCCCAGCACGCCAAGGCGGCCGCGCGAAAGCCAGGGCGCCGCGCTCATGCGCGCAGCAGTCCGCCGGGCAGCGCGCCGAGATCGGCCTCAATGCGCGCCGGATCAACGGCGAGATCCTCAAGCGCATCGGCGGCCAGCATGACCACGCTCACCAGCGCGTGGCGCGCGGCCAGCGCCAGATCTTCAAGGCTGCGACCATCGGCGCGCGCCAGCACGAGCGACCGGCTGAGCCGGACATGGCGCGTCTCGTCAAGCCGGATGCGGGCGAGCATGTCGGCTACGGCCCGGTCCCCCGCAAGCGGAGATCCGGGGCGCAGCAGCCGGCTCAGGATCAGACACACCCCGGCGTCTATGGCCGCAATCCGCGCAAGGTGCGCCAGCGCCGAGCCGCGCCCCAGATCGATGTGAAAGCGCCGCGCCTGCCGCCGCAGCGCGGCCGCCGCCACGGGCGGCAGGCTGCGCGCTAGGCCCTGCAGCAGGCTGTCGTGAACGCGCTCTTCCCCGGCAATGGCGCCAAGCGCAGCGGCCGCCGCGGGATCGGCATCCCGCGCTGCCAGACCATCAAACGCCATGGCCGCCGCTTCTTCGCCGCAGCCCAGCAGCGGCACCAGCAGCGCCAGCGCTTCGGCATGGCGATCACCGAGACGGACAGGGATCGGCCCAGCGCACACGGATGCGCACGCCGCCCCTTGCGCTGCACTGAAACAGAACGTCGTCTTCTCTTGCGGGATCATCTGCCGTGCGCTCCGATCTGTTCAAAAGGCCTCAGTCCGCCTAATGGTTCGCACCGGCGCGGCGCGCGGTTACACTTTTCATGCGTAACCAAAGTGCAATCTCATACGAAGGACACCTCGAGTGGCATCGGACGAATCAGCGCTGCGATCGCTGATGCAGGCAAGCCTGGGGGGCGATACGCGGGCACACCGCGCATTGCTCACCGCCTTGTTTCCGTTGCTGCGGCGCTATTTCGCAAGAAAGGGTGTTAACGATGCCGATGTTGACGATCTGGTGCAAATGACGCTGATCGCGGTGCACGAACGCGGCGATACGTATGATCCGGGGAAGCCCTTTGCGCCCTGGCTCTACGCGATTGCGCGCTACAAAATGATCGATCAGTTTCGCCGGACCCGCCGCCATGTCGGGCTCGACGAAATTGGCGAGCTTGCCGACGAGCAGGATTTCAGCGACGCCCTGACCGCCCGGCTGGATGTGGACGCGCAACTGGCCACGCTTCCGCCCAAGCAGGCGACTGCGCTGCGGGCGATCAAGATCGAGCAGCTCAGTGTCGCAGAAGCCGCAGCACGGGAGGGCCTGTCGCCATCCGATGTCAAGATTTCGGTTCACCGCGGGCTGAAGGCGCTGGCGCTACGGGTTTTGGGCAAGTGACGGATATCGCCCTTCTGGTGGACCGGCTGGTCGATGCGCACCGGCGCACGCCGCCGCGCCGCCTGCCGCGCCGGGTTGCCAGTGCGGCGCTGCTCGGGGCGGTGGTCACGCTTGCCCTTGTGTTCACGTGGGGGCTTCGGCCTGATCTCGCGGCGGCCATCGCGACCTCGCGTTTCTGGATGAAGCTCGGCTTCGGCGCCGGTTTCGCGGTGGCCGGGCTGGGCGGCTTGCTCGTGCTGTTCCGGCCCGAGCCCGCTGCGCCGCGCCGCTTGTGGCTGGCTGGCCTTCCGGTCGTCGTCATTGCCGCAGCAGCCTTGCAGGAAGCTGCGGCCGCTCCGCAAGGCGAACTCATGGCCTTGTGGATGGGCCGGAGTGCCCTGATCTGTCCGTTCGCCATCGCGGCCCTGTCGCTCGTGCCCACGGCCGCACTGACTATCGCCGGACGGCGTTCGGCGCCAACCCGGCTGAGGCTGACGGGCGCGGTCATCGGGCTGGCATCGGGCGGAATCGCCGCCACGCTCTATGCCTTGCACTGCCCGGAAAGCGGGATGACCTTCATTGCTACGTGGTATCTGACCGGCATTGCGCTGGCGACACTGATCGGAGCGCTCACCGGGCCGCGCCTGCTGCGGTGGTGAGAGGTTCAGTTGGTGAGGGAGCTGGGCTGATCGGCTTGGCCTGAACCCCGACTGTCCTTCATGCCAACAGAACGCAATCGGCCCGAGGTGGCCGCTGCTGGCCTGCAGCCGTGCCTGCACGCCGGAAGCTATCGGACAAATTGGTCAGGCACTGCGTCAGGCCTTGCCAGCCCGTGCTTGGCGCGCCGCAACAGAGGCTGTGCGCCCTCTGTTTGGCTGAAGCGCTCGTCATGCAAATTGGCTAGACGAGGCTGGTTGACACAATTGACCAAAAAACATAATTGGTCAGGCCAGAAGATATATCCGATTCTGGGAGGGTGTCATGACGAACAAGTTTATCCTGCTGGCTGGCCTGTCGTGCCT
>JAIXYF010000128.1 GCA_027490345.1 Novosphingobium sp. | reverse complement strand
GATTGCCGAAGCCTGCGGCGGAGATAGCTACATCGATACGATGTGGGGCCTCGGCTACACGCTCAATGACCCCGCAGAGATTGCCGCAGCGGCTTGATTCACCAACTCCAGCCTTTCCGAACGTCATTTCAGGCGATCAAACTGCGGATTGCAAGCTTTGCCCCTCCACGGCCGGTGGGCCTCTGCTTACAGCACCACCGGCATCTCGCCCGGCCCCGGGGGCGCATCGGGCACTTCGACGGCAATCTGGCCCGCTTCCACGCGCACCGGGAATGTCCTGAGATCGGGATAGGCCCCGCCGAGGCACTTGCCGGTCAGCACATCGAAGCGCGCGCCGTGGAGCGGGCACATCACCGCGCCGCGCCGCACCCGCCCGGGCGAGAGCAGCGCGGCCTGGTGCGTGCAGCGATCGTTGACCGCGCGGTAGGTGCCATCGTCCGCGCGCAGCACCAGCACATGCCAGCCGCCCAGCCGGAGGGCGAGTTTGCCCTCGGCCGGAAAATCGGCCTCTGCCGTCACGTCATGCCATGTCGTGCTCATGCAGTCGCCGCCCACCATTCTTCCATCATCGGCGCGATGGCGCGCGCGACCAGTTCGATCACCGGGCTGCCGGGCCGCGAGAGATAGGCAATCGCGCCGTGACCCTGATCGGCAGGCGCGCCGCCCAGCACGAGCTCCCAGCCGTCCGCCAGCATCGCGGCTGCGCTATCAGCGACCGAATCCACCCACACACCAAGGTGCGAGGGGCCCAGCGCGCGCATCGCGTCATAGGCACTGCCCGGCACGCTTTCGATCAGTTCCATCCGCAGCGGACCCTGATGCGAATAGACCACGCGCAGCTTCGCATCGAGCTGCTGCCCGGCCGCGTTCCACACCGGCATCGGATCGAAGCTGCGCACTGGTGTCCACGTGCAGCCCATCGTCGCGCTGAAATGGGCCATCGCCGCTTCCAGATCATCGACAATCACACCGTGGTGAAAGATACCCGCCAAAATCTCCATTCCCATCACTCCCGCATCGCCCGCTATAATGAAGCAAGCCTTTGTTTTAAAAATTTAATTTCTGAAAAAACACCCCTGAAACGATCACTTTACAAGCATACATGAATGTTTTTAAACTGCAAACGGAACCCCGCTGTTCCGGGAGAGAGTCATATGTCCGAAGCGCTGACCGTGCCGTCCAACCTCGCAGAGCCCCCTGCCGACGATCTGGCACGCATGACGTGGGAACGCGAGCGCAATGGCCCGCCTGCCGGTTTCCCCGCGCTGCCCTCGATCCCCGGCGGCCGCTATGTCGATCCTGCCTTCCTCGAACTGGAGGAAAAAGGCATGTGGCAGAAGTCGTGGCTCTATGCGGGCCATGTCGATCAATTGCCAGAGCCCGGCTCATGGTTCCTTTGCCGCAATACCGGTTCTCCCGTCATCGTAACCCGCACGCTCGCAGGCGACATCCGCGCTTACTACAACACGTGCCAGCACCGCGGCGCACCTCTCGTAAAGGAGGAGAGCGGCACCTCGCGCGGGTTCGTGTGCGGCTACCACGGCTGGTCCTACACGCTGGAAGGCAAGCTGACGTCGGTGCGCGACCGGCGCGACTTTGCCGAAGGCTTCGACTTTTCCTGCCATGCGCTCAGCCAGGTGCGCTGCGAACTGCTGGGCAGCCTGATCTTCCTCAACGCCGATCCCGATGCCGAGCCGCTGATGCAGCACATCGGCCCGATGGCGGCCGAGCTTGAACAGCTCCAACTGGAAACCCTGCGCCTTGTCGACAGCCGGAGTTACGAGACGGACTGCAACGTCAAGGTGCTCCTCGATGCCTTCCTCGAAGTCTATCACCTGAAGTCGATCCACGAGAACACGGTGGACCGCTTCCTCGATCACCGGGCGATGATCGTGACGCTCTGGCCCAATGGCCATAGCCGCATGGCGACGCCGAACAGGCGCGAGGGCTGGACCGATCCGGGCACCAAGGGCATGCCCGAAATCCCCACGATTTCGGAATTCGTGGCGAAGAATAACGTCAGCTACTCGATCTACCCCAACTTCGTGATGCCGCCCGCCCCCACTGGCATTCCGCTGCTGCAGTTCTGGCCGATGGGTCCGAATCGCACCCGCGTCGTCTCCACATGGCTTGCGCCCGATCACGATGCCGCCAAACCGCACCCGCTGTGGGAGATGCGCATCAAGAACTGGGAGCGTATCCTCTACGAGGATCTGCAGTTCGCTCCGCAGATCCAGGAATCGGTCGAAGGCCCCGGCTTCAAGGGCATGTCGCTCAATTATCAAGAGCGCCGCATCTACAACTGGCACGAAGAACTAGACCGCCGCATCGGCGTTGAGAACGTGCCCGAGCATCTGCGCGTCACACCTGTCCTCGCCCCGTTCATCGTCCGCGAATGACCGATACGCTCTCGCCGCTAGGCACGCCCTGGCGGACGTTCGAAGACCTTGTGGTGGGCGAGACGCGAGTCTCGCCCACGCGCACGGTGACCGAGGCGGAAATCGTCGAGTTCGCCCGCGCGCATGATCCGCAGTGGTTCCACACTGATCCCGAAGCCGCACGCGCTTCGGTGTTCGGTCAGGTCGTGGCAAGCGGCATCCATGTGCTGGCGATCTGGCGGCAGATGGACCACGCCATCAATGGCGATATCGATTTCGTCTGCGGCGTGGGCTGGGACCGGCTGCGTCTCAAGCGCGCGGTGCGCGCCGACGCGCTGATTGCCGGCGCAGACTTCCAGAAGCAGCTGCGCCTGCCGCCCAAGCTGTTTGTCGCGGGCACGCGCTTTGGCAGCTGGATCCTGCGCCGCACCGGCGGGCACGCGCACATGCAGCTGCGCGGCGCCAAGCCTTTTGCGCACTCGCGCATACTGACAGCCGCGCAGGT
>JAIXYF010000411.1 GCA_027490345.1 Novosphingobium sp. | reverse complement strand
GCATGCTGGAGGCGACCAAGGCGCTGATGATCGAGACAGGGGGAGACAGCTTCACCCTGCAAGACGTGAGCGAGCGCGGGCAGGTCTCCATCGGCTCGATCTATCTGCGCTTTGAAAGCAAGGATCGGCTGCTGCACGCGGTGATCGCCGAGGAACTGCAGGCCATTCTGGCCAAAGAGCGGATGATGATCGATGAAGTGCTGGCCGAAACGGACAGCCTCGGCGCGTTCCTGCCGCTTTATATCGCGCGCTACAGCGCGTTTCTTGAGCAGCATGCGCCGCTGCTGCGCACGATCATGGCGCGCGCAGAAGTGGACACGGCCGTATCCGAAGCGGGCAAGGAAACCGCGCGGCGATCCTCCGAGATGTCGATTGCCGCAATCCTGACCTTCCGCGACGAGATCAAGTCTGCCGATCCGGAAGCCAAGGCACTGGCGGTGTTCCAGATCGTGTTCGCCACGATTGCGCGCCAGTTCGGCCTTGGCTCCACGCCGGAATCAGGTGATCCCTATCTCTGGGGCTTCGTCAAGGAAGAGATCGCCAAGATGGCGCTTGCCTATCTGCGCCACGCCGATTGAGAGCTTTTTTGCCGAACCGTCAGGCGCGTCCTGTCAGAACGGCCCGGCCAACCGGTGCAGGGCCGCGCCCATGATGCCGCCAATCTCTTCGCCCGGACGGCCCGCCAGCTGCGCGGCGCCGATGGACACGCTGGTTTCCACAACATCCTTGCAGCGCGCATAGCGCCGTTCCTCGTAAGCCAGCAGGGCGGCTTCGGCACTGGCGGCGCGGGCGAGCTCCTCGCCCAGCACTAGCGCGCTTTCCACTGCGATCCCGGCGCCTGAGGCCAGGTGCGGCGTGGTGGCGTGCACGGCATCGCCCAGCAGCACGATGCGGCCATCCGACCACGGGCGCGGCTGGATCCTGGCGGAAAGCGGGCGGTAGTTAACCCAGTCATCCGCCGTCATCGTATCGCGCACCCAGCCCGCGTTGCCGCCGAAATCAGCAAGGTGGGCTTTCATTTGGGCGACGAGCGCTTCGCCTTCCAGCCGTTCCTCGGTGTCCTCGTGCGGGGTCAGCAGCCACAAGTAGATGCGGTCTTCGCCGCAGCGGGTGATGCCGACCATGTAGCGGTGGCCGAAAAACATCTCGCCGCGCTCCAGCGTAGGCGGCTTCTTCATGGAAACGCGCCAGCAGCCCTGGCCTGTGCGCACGGCCTCACCCATGTGCGGGAAGGCCAGATCACGCACGCGCGAACGGACGCTGTCTGCCCCGACGACCAGATCGAAGCGGCCCGTGGTGCCATCGGAGAAGGTGACGTCCACACCGCCCGCGCAGTTCGCCAGCGTATCGACCGTGAGGCCGAGGCGCACCGGGATACCGGCCGCTGCCACGCGCTGCTGCATCAGGTGGTGGAGCACGGGGCGCATGATGCCGCCGGTGGCGGGCAGGCCTTCTTCAAGTGGCGGCTCATCGAAATCGCGCATGTGCATGCCGTTGAACAGGAACATGCTTGAGCCGGCGACAATCGCGCCCTCGCGCGCGATGTCCTCAACCATGCCGAGCCGCTGGTAAGCTCGCAGGGTGGGACCGGTTATGCTGATCCCAGCGCCATAGACGCGCCATTCGGGATCGATATCGATAAGCGTGACCGCGACCCCGCGCGCGGCCAGATCGATGGCAGCCGCCATGCCGCAGATGCCGCCGCCCACGACGAGCGCGGTGCCGATGGAGGTGATCTGGCCAGATGCAGCAGCGTTCTCAGTCATGCGGATAGCTTCCCTTTGGTCCCATGGCCCAGGCGATGCCTTCGGCCAGCAGCGCCGCAGCATGCGGCTCGTCATAGTTTTCCGGCCGGTGGCCGATGGCGGTGTAGAACATCCGGCCCGAACTGATGGCCTTGCGCCAGGCGATGGGGTGATAGCCCATCGAGAGGCTTTCGCCGCGATAGCCGATCTGCTGGTAATCGCGCTCGTCGATGGTGGCGACGGCAACTGCGCCGCCGTTCACCGGGTTGCGGTCGAAGGAATACCATTCCTCCAGCAGCGGAAAGGTTTTTGCGCCGCCCGCGCCGATGGCGTTGTCGGGATCGGCAATGCTGACCGTGGCGGTCTGGAATTGCGGGCGCCCCGGATGCCCGGTGAAGCGCGCTCCCAGCAGCGTATCGGCATACCAGTCCCAGAACCACACCGGATCACCGCCCGCGCCGTGAATGCCGGCATAGCCGCCGCCCTGCTCGATATAGCGGCGAAAGGCCGCGCGCTGGGGCGTGGTCAGCGCATCGCCGCTGACGTTGTTCCACACGACGACGGCGAAACGGGCAAGATCCGCTGCGGTCATCACCCCGCCGCGATCGGTGAACACGATCTGCCAGCCGCGCGCTTTGGCGATAGCGATCAGGCGGGTGCGGGCAGCATCGACGGACGGATTGTCGCGGAAACCGTTGATCTTCTCGAACACCAGCACTTGCGGGCGGCCGTCTGCTGCGGGCAGGGCAGGGCGTTCGTTGTCATAGCGCGCGCAGCGGGCAAGGGCGAAGGCATCGGTGATCGGCAGCGCGGCAAGCCGGGCTGCCAGCGCGGGTTCCAGCGCCGCACGATCTGCGCGCCCGTCCAGCAGCGATGCGGCGCTGAGGATATTGGCAAAGCCGGGCGGCAGATCACCGCCGCCGAAATTGCGCGTAAAGCTGCTGACCAGATCGGGCGCGACGGCGGCCAGTGCCGCCGGGCCGCCAGGGTGCATCAGCACATCCGAGAGCGGCGATGCTGCGCCCAGCGGCGCTGTTGCCAGCGGGCAATCGCGCAAGGGCTGGGCGGCCAGCGCCGGGGCGCTCGCCAGCAGGAGCACAGCGGCGGCGAGTGCACGCAGCCTCACAGAGCCGCGAGCCAATCGAGGTACTGGTCGATCCAGCGATCACTCGTGGTGCCCTTGGGCATCATGCCGAAGCCGTGCTCGCCGCCGTAATAGAGGTGAAACTCCATCTTGTCGCTTTCCTTCAGCCAGCTGTCCGCCAGCTTGAGGCCGCCCTGCTTGAACAGCGGATCGCCCGCCGCAATCGCGAGGAACAGCGACGGACGGGGGCCGCCGGTCACGGTCTGGGTCATCGGCGGGTAGATCAGGCCGACATGGGCCAGCCGGGCGGCTTCGCCGCGGCCTTCCAGCAGGCGGATCAGCGTGCGCGATCCGGCGGAGAAGCCGATGGCGCCGATCCGCGCAGGATCAAGCTTCCATTCGGCGGACCGCTGGCTGATGAGCGAGACGGCTGCGGCCAGATCATCGACAGCGGGCGGCAGATCGGGCAGTTCGCCCTTGCCCAGCGAGCCGAACTTCGCGGCCATCTCGGCCATGAATCCCTCGGATGTCGGCGGGGTGGGGTTCACCCGGTATTTGAGGACGAACGCGGTATAGCCTTGCGCGGCCAGCCGGTCCGCCACGCGAAAGCCCTCGCTGTCGATCGATACGAACATGTAGCCGCCGCCCGGCACCACGATCACCGCCTTGCCATTGGCGCGCCCGTTCTTGGGGCGGACCACATAGAGCGTGGAACGCTCGACATTGCGCGCCCAGACCTGCCCGAATACGCGGGTCCACACCTCGCCGCCCATCGGCACATCGCGCAGCACCACTTCCTCGCCGCGCACGGGCGGGACAGTTTCCGCAGTGAAGGCCGGGGCCTGCGCGCGGGCCGAGGATGCGGCGATGGCCAGCAGCGCGAGCAGGGCGGCGAAAGTCTTGCGCATGGGATCAGGCTCCTGCGGTGTGGCTCTTGATGTAATCGCGGTAGACGAGCGCGCTCGGCTTGGGGCGGCGTTCGAAGGTCTGGCGATCCAGCGTGTGCAGGCCGAAGTGGATCTTGTAGCCGAACACCCACTCGAAATTGTCGATCAGCGACCAGTGGAGGTAGCCCTTCACCGGCACCCCTTCGGCCATGACAGCGCGCAAGTGATCGAGCGCCTCGGGGATGAACCATGCGCGGTCCGCGTCGTTATCGGTGCCCACGCCGTGTTCGGTGACCATGATCGGCACCTGGCTGATCTGGTGGGCATAGCGCACGGCCCCGGCGAGCGATGCGGGATAGAGCTCCGAACCCACCGTGTTGCGGCGCGCGTCCGCAGGGGCATCAAGCTTGCCCTTCTTGCCCCAGCGGGAGCGTTCGTAGTTTTGCACGCCGAGAAAATCGTCTGCCCGCGCCAGCCGCAGCCACGAATTATAGAACTTCTCACGCATGGCATCGCGCAGGGAGCCGGGTTCGGCTTCCTGATCATCGAGCATGGCGAGGCTGACGCCGACAGGCAGATCGGCGCGTACGGCCTTGATCGCGGCCTTGCCGGCGGTGTGGCCGGCCTGCAGGTTGGTCTGCACTTTGGCGGGATCGGGCTGATAGAGCCCATTGCCGGCCAGGAACGTGGGCACGCCCAGCTTGATCGCGGCGGCGGCGGCCATGGCCTTGTCTGCTTCGAGCAGACCGCCGGGAAGCAGGTGCTGCAGCACACCGGCGAGATTCGGTTCGTTGAGTGTGGTGGCGTGATCGATCCCGGCGGCCAGATGGCGGGCCGCACGGTCGCAGAAGCGGGCAAACAGCTGCGGCGCATCGGGATGGAGCCAGCCGCCGCGCGCCGCAAACCAGATCGGCGTGGTGAAGTGGTTGAACGTGACGATGGGTTTGAGGCCCATGGCGCGCGCGCCTTCGATCATCGCCTTGTAGTGATCGAGCATGGCGATGGAAAACTCGCCGGGCTCCGGCTCGATCCGCGCCCATTCGAGGCTGAACCGGTAGGCCCCCAGACCAAGGTTCTGCACGAGCTCGAGATCGCGGCGCCACAACGCAAAACTGTTGGCTGCATCGCCCGAAGGATCGGCATAGACCGTGGGTTTGGTGTGTTCGAGCAGCCAGCTGTCGGCGTTCACGTTGTTGCCTTCGATCTGATGCCCGGCGGTGGCCGCGCCCCAGATGAAGCCTGCGGGGAAGGGTGCTGGTGCAGCGGCGGCTTTGGCCGCCTTGGCTGCCGCAAGCGGGGCCGCGCCCATCGCAAGGCCTGCCGCGCTGGCCGCCACGAATGTGCGCCGGTCGATTGCCATGTCACCTTCTCCCATCTCTTTGATGTTCGTCTGGGCGAAATCATCAATCAAGTAAAATTGTCATGATGCATAAAGTCGTATAACCTTGGTGGATACATCGGGCGGTGCCAGCGTGGCAGGAGGACAGGATGCGTTTCAAGGGTCTCGATCTCAACCTCCTTGTTGCCTTCGATGTTCTGATGGCGACCCGCAGCGTGAGCCGTTCGGCCGAGCGGCTGAACCTGAGCCAGCCCGCGATGAGCGCAGCCCTTGCGCGGCTGCGGGAATACTTCGGCGATGAGCTGCTGCAATTGCAGGGCAAGCGGATGCATCCCACGCCCTTTGCCGATGAACTGATGCCGCAAGTGCGCACCAGCCTGCTGGGGCTGGAAGTGATGCTCTCGCGCTCGCCGCATTTCCATCCGCAGACCTCGCAGCGCAGCTTCAAGATCGTGACGTCGGACTATGGTTTTGCCTCGCTGATCGTCCCGCTAGTGGCGCAGCTGGCCGAAGAAGCGCCCGGCATCCGCATTGATTGCGCCCTGCCGCAGCCGAGCACGGTGCAGGAACTGGAAGAAGGCAAGATCGATATCACGATCACGCCCGAATATGTGATCGGCGGCAATCACTTGTCGTATGTGCTTTATGAAGAGCCGCAAGTGGCGGTGGGCTGGACCGGCAATCCCGCAATTGCGGACGGGACAATCACCGAGGAAGCGTTTTTCGCGGCCGGGCATGTCGCGGTGGTGCTGGGCGGCGGGCAGACGCTATCCTATGCGGATCGCACGCTGGAGCTGATGGGGCGGAGCCGCACGATCGAGGCGACCGTGGCGATTTTCACCGCAGTCCCTTGGCTGATCGAGGGCACCAACCGGCTTTCGGTGATGCATCTGCGGCTGGCGCGGCAGCTCAAGGGCCGGTTCGCCATCGTCAGCGCGCCGATGCCTTTCGAGATGCCGGCAATGAAGCAGATGCTGAGCTATCATCCGGGGCGCAAGGACGACACCGGGCTGACCTGGCTGCGCGGGCGGATCGAGGCGATTGCCCGGCACGGCGGGACTCCGAAGGCATAAAATTCATTTATGCGAATTGATCCAAACAAGCATTTTTACAGATTGATCGGCTGCCAGCAGAAGAGCCTCGGGAGAACGGCTGGATCATGCTGACACTTGCACAGGCACAAACGATCGCGGCACAGACGCTGGCCGAAGGGCAGCGCCTTGGCTTTGCGCCGCTGACCTGCGTGGTGCTGGATCGCGGCGGGCATGTGCTGGCACTGCTGCGCGATGAACAGGCATCGATCTATCGGCCCGAAATCGCGATGGGCAAGGCGGCGGGCTGCCTTGGCATGGGTTTTGGCGGGCGCGAGCTGGCCAAGCGCGCGGCGGCGATGCCGATGTTTTTCAACGGGCTGCAGGCCGCGTTTCCCAGCGGGATGCTGCCCGTGCCCGGCGGCGTGCTGATCCGCGATGCCGAAGGCAGCCTGCTCGGCGCAGTGGGCGTGACGGGCGACACATCGGACAACGACGAGATCTGCGCGCTGGCAGGGATCGCGGCTGCGGGCCTTGATGCGGATACCGGGGCATGAACGGCACGCTGTTCACCGATGTGATGATCTTCGATGGTAGCGGCGATGCGCTGTTTCCGGGCGAAGTTCTGGTGCGCGGGGAACGGATCGAGGCCGTGGCGCGCGGCGATGAACGGCTGCCGCGCGAAGGCGTGGCCGTGATCGAGGGCCGGGGCCGCACGCTGATGCCCGGCATGGTCGAGGGGCATGGGCATCTGACCTGGCCAACCTCTACCGAGCGCATGATCAACACGATGAAGCCGCTGCCGATCGAACAGCACGTGCTGGTGACGGCACAGAACGCGCGGATCACGCTGGAGGCGGGCTTCACCAGCGTCTATTCGGCCGGATCGCTGGGCGAGCGGATCGAACCGGCGCTGCGCGACATGATCGATGCCGGGTTCCTGCCGGGGCCGCGCCTGCGCGCTTCGGCGCTGGAAAAGGGCGCGGAAGGTGTGCTGGGCGTGCCTGCGGGCCACGATCCCACGCATCAGCGCGATATTCCGCACTTGCAGGCGTATATCGCCCAGAAAAAGGCCGACGGCTGCGACACGATCAAGTTCCTGATGTCGAGCGACGATGCGTTCCAGTCCGGTGGCTCGCAGACGCTGATGTATTCGGAAGGAGAAGCGCAGGCGATTGGCGAAGCAGCGCGCGCGGCGGGGATCTGGCTGGCGTGCCATGCGCAAGGGGCCGAAGCGGTGAAGCGCGCGCTCAGGGCCGGTTTCCGCGCGATCTATCATTGCACGTATGCCGATGAGGAAGCGCTCGATCTGTTCGAGGCGAAGAAGGATCAGACGTTCACCGCGCCTGCGGTTGGCCTGCTCTGGGCGCGCGCCTTTGAAGCGCAAGACTTTGGCATCGGGCCGAAGGAGGCCGCCGACCTCGGCGCGCTGCGCGGCATCGAGCTGGGCCAGCAAGTGATCCCCGAGATGCGCAAGCGCGGCATTCGCGTGCTGCCGGGCGGGGACTATGGATTTCCCTATAACCCCCATGGCCGCAATGCCCGCGATCTGGAGCATTTCGTGCGCCTGTTCGGCTTTTCGCCTATTGAAGCGCTGGTGGCCGCAACCAGGCACGGCGGCGAACTGGTCGGCTGGGATGTGGGCCAGGTGCGCGCTGGCTATCTGGCGGATCTGCTGCTGGTGGAGGGCGATCCCACCGCCGATGTTCGCGTGCTGCAGGACAAGCAAAACCTTGCCGCCATCATGAAGGGCGGGCAATTCTACAAGTCTCCCGAGGAGATGGCGGCATGAGCGACAATCCGGCCTATCTGCGCAACGTGTGGTACATGGCGGCGTGGTCGTCCGAGGTGCAGGGCGAGGCGCTGTTGCGTCGGCGGCTGCTGGGCGATCCGGTAGTCCTCATGCGCAAGTCGGATGGGGCGATTGCGGCGATGGTGGATCGCTGCCCGCATCGCTTCGCGCCGCTTTCCCAAGGTACGCGCGAGGGCGATACGATCACCTGCGCTTACCACGGCCTGACATTTGGCGCAGACGGGGCCTGCTTGCGAAATCCCTTTGCCGACAGCGTGCCCAAGGGCGCGCGGGTTAGGACGTTCCCGGTGATCGAACGCGGCAGTATCGTATGGTTCTGGCCGGGCGATCCTGCGCTTGCCGATCCTGCCATGATACCCGATTTCGAGAT
>JAIXYF010000010.1 GCA_027490345.1 Novosphingobium sp. | reverse complement strand
CGTTCGAGACGACCATCGCGGTGAACCTGACCGGCGGCTGGCGGATGAGCCGCGCGGCGGTGCCGGTGATGATTGCGGGCGGCGCGGGCGGCCGGATCATCAATATCGCCTCGGTCGCGGGGATGATCGGTACGCCCGGCTTTGGCCATTATTGCGCATCGAAGCACGCGATGATCGGCATGACCAAGACCATGGCGGCGGAACTGGGCGCCTATGGCATCACGGTCAACGCAGTGTGCCCGGGCTTTCTGCCCACCCCGATGGTGGAGCACACCGCGAGCGAAATCGCGGCGCGCGCCGGGCTGACGCAGGAACAGGTTTATGAACAGTACCTCAGCGTGGCGCATATCAAGGAGCCGATCAGCCCTGAGCAGACCGCGGCCTCGGTGCTTTACCTGGCAAGCGATGCGGCGCGGGTGGTCACGGGATCGAGCCTGGTGATCGATGCGGGCTGGTCTGCCACCTGATGTCTTGCCCTGCAGCAAAGGCTGCGCTTAAGTCTGCTTTCTGACAATAACCGAAAAGAGGATGCCCGCATGACGGCCTATGTAGTTTTCATCAAGGATGGCGTGAACGATCCGGCGGAGATGGAGCAATACAACGCCAAGGCCGGTCCTTCGGTGGCGGGCCACCCGCTGACGCCGCTGGCGTTTTATGGCGCGAACGAGACGTGGGAAGGCCCGGCGGCGGAGGGCCTCGTGATCCTGCAGTTCCCCGATATCGAAGCGGCGCGGGCGTGGTATACCAGCCCGGCTTATGAAGCGGCCAAGGTGCACCGGCTGAAGGGCGCCTCCTACCGGGTGATGGTGACCGAAGGGGTTGGCTGAAAGCGGTTTGCAATGCGGGGGCCATGCGGCATGGTCGCCTGATGGCCCCGGCGCAGAAAATCCCCCATCTGGTCATATCGCGCCGGTCCATGCTGATCGCCGGCTTTTCGACCGTGGTCGAATGGTATGATTTCACGCTCTATATCTATGTCGCCACGATCCTTTCGCGGGTGATGTTTGGCGGCGGGGAGGGCTCGCTGGCGGCGGTTCTGGCGGGCTTTGCCGTGTCCTATCTGATGCGCCCGCTCGGCGCGCTGGCGATGGGCCATTATGGCGATCGGCACGGACGGCGCCGCGCGATGCTGCTTTCTATGGCGGTGATGACCGCCGCGATGCTGGGCTGCGCGGTGCTGCCCACGTATGCCCAGATCGGGCCGTTGGCGGGGTTTGCCCTGCTGGCCTTGCGCTGCGTGATGGCCTTTGCGGTGGGCGGCGAATATACCGGTGTGGTGGCCTATCTGATCGAAGGCACCGGGCCGAAGCGGCGCGGGCTGATTACCAGCTGCGCTTCTGCCGCCAGCGAGGTGGGCGCGCTGCTGGCGGTGGGCGTGGCGGCGCTGACCGCCTGGGCGTTGCCGAGCGACGTGCTCGATGCATGGGGCTGGCGGATCCCGTTCTTCGTGGGTGCTCTGCTGGCGGGCGGGGTGCTGCTGGCGCGCGCGGGGATGGACGAATCTCCCGAGTTCGAGCGCCAGCGCGCGGCTGGCACTGTGCCGACAAGCCCGCTGCGCCACGCGATGACGCACCAGCGCGCGGGCATTGCGCGCGGCTTTGCAATTTCGGCGCTGGGTTCGATCAGCTATTATGTGGGCATCACGTATGTGCCCGCGTTTCTCGGCTCGGTCGGCGCGGTGGGGGAGAGCGCGGGGCTTTGGCTTTCCACCGTGGCGGCCTTCGTGGTGATCGCGGTGACGCCGCTGGTGGGGGCGCTTTCGGACCAGATCGGGCGGAAGCCGGTGCTGATCGGGATTGCGCTGGCCTGCACGGCGGGGCCGATGACGCTGTTCGCGCTGATGGCCGAGGGCGGCGTTGGGCCGGCACTGCTGGGCGCGGTGTTGCTGGCGGCGCTGGGCGGCGCGTGGAGCGCGGTGGGCGCGGTGGCGACGGCGGAGCAATTTTCGGGCGAGGCCCGGCTTTCCGGCCTGGCGCTGGGTGTGACAAGCGCCACCGCGCTCTTCGGCGGGCTGACCCCGCTGGCCGCGCAGATGCTGCTGGAGGCGACCGGCTGGCCCGCGGTGCCCGGTGCGATGATTGCGGTGGTGGCGCTGGTGATCCTGCCCGTGCTGTGGCGCATTCCCGAAACCGCTCCGCGCGCTGGATGGACAGCGGCGCCGCAGCCGATATAGTTTGCGCACCTAACGATAATCGGGAGAGTGCCGTGGCCAGTGTGATGACCCAGAACGTCGAGGAAACCGCCCGGCAAGCCCCGGCGCTGATCCGCTATCTGGATGAAGGCGAATTCGTGACCCGGCGGTATGTGAGCCAAGGCGCGGAGATGAACACCGGCGATTACCGCGATTATGCTGTTAACGTGCGCGATGGAATGCCGCTGCGCGATCATTTCAGCCTCGATGTACATGGCTTCGTAATTGCCAAACACGCCAGCGCCATCTCTGATTTCCACGACAAGGCGGCGGTGGATGCCGGGTATCAGGCGGAAGTCGAGGCGCTGGTGGCGCGGCTGACCGGCGCGGATAAAGTGTCGACGCAAGGATGGATGATCCGCACTTCGGGCGATCTTTCGGCGCGGGTGGAGGAAAAGGTCGAGGGTTATGTCCATTCGGGCGGGATCCAGCCCCCGGCAGGCGAAGCGCATGTCGATTACAACGAGCTGACCGGGCAGCGCGCGGCAGCGCGGGCCTATGCCAAGGCTTTTCCGGATGGACCGGGATACCGGCGGTACATCTGCTTTTCGCTGTGGCGCACGTTTTCCCCCGGCCCGCAGGACTGGCCGCTGGCGGTGTGCGACGGGCGGACGGTCTCGGACGCGGAGACGGCATCGAACACGCTGTTTGTGGTCGATGAATTCCCTGAGGGCGATGCACTGACTGCGCCGGTGGAGGGCGAGGACCAGATGATCGCCGCCACGATCTTCCGCTATCACCCCGCGCACCGCTGGTGGTACTTTTCGAACATGGCGGCAGACGATGTGCTGTTGTTCAAGTTTCAGGACAGCGACCACGCGGTGACCTGGCGCTGCCCGCACACCGCGTTTCACGATACCAGTCTGCCGGATGCCAGGGTGCGCGAAAGCATCGAAGTGCGCGGGGTGGCGTTCTTCGAGCAAGGGTAGCGCCTGCTGGCCAGATGCGCCAGTGATGGTGACGGCGGCCGCGGGGCATAGGCCGAAAGTGTATTGGGCGCCGCTGCGGCAATCGAGGCTTGACCGCTTTCGGGTTTGCAGACACGGATCGGCGATGATCGATCCCCGCCTTTTCCGTGATGTGCTTGGTGCTTACCCGACCGGGGTCTGCGTGGTGACCGCGCAGGCCGCAGATGGCGCGCGGCACGGCCTTGTCATTGGCTCGTTCACCTCGATCTCGCTCGATCCGCCGCTGGTGGGCTTCTTTCCAGACAAGCGTTCGGGCACATGGCCGAAGATTGCAGCAACCGGGCGTTTCTGCGTGAATGTGCTGGGCGCAGACCAGCTTGCGCTGTGCCGCCGCTTTGCCGCGCGCGCCGAAGACAAGTTTGGCGAGCTGGCGCATGGGCAAAGCCCGGCCGGGCTGCCCGTGCTCGACAACGCCATTGCGTGGATCGATTGCGCGATCGAGCGCGTAACCGAAGTGGGCGATCACTGGCTCGTGGTCGGCGCGGTGGAGGCGCTGGGCAAGGCGGAGGCGGGCAATCCGCTGCTATTCTTCCGCGGGCAATATCACGATCTGGCGCTGCTGGCCGATTGAAGCGGCGGACCGGCCCTACCGACTGGTAGGATTTTTCACGGCGCAAATCTGGTTTGATCTTGGTCAAGGATCGGTGCGCCGAACCCTGCCAGAAAGATGAGGCGCGGAAGGCCCGGCTATTTCGTTCCGGATTGCCATCCCTCCTTCCGCCGATTTCTCCCCGACTTCGGGCGGCCAGCACCCCTGGCCGCCTGTTTTTCTTGCCGTTTTTGCTTGGGCCGGCGCGTATGCCTGATTGCCGCAGGCTGATCCGGCTGGTAGAACCGAACAGGATGAGCGCTTGTGATACCTGTATAGTCCGCAATCGGGCAATCTGCGCCGGTCTCGATCAACCCGAGATTTCGGCGCTGAGCGTCATGGGCCGCCGCCGCACGGTTTTGGCGGGCGAGCCGCTGATCTGGGAAGACGATGATTCGCTGCTCGTCGCCAATGTGATCGAAGGCGTGCTCAAGTTGACGACCAGCACGGCAGACGGGCGCGAGCAGATCGTGGGCGTGGCCTATCCTTCGGATTTCATTGGCCGCCCGTTTGGCCAGACGAGCGCCGCCAGCGTGGTCGCGCTGACCGACGCGCGCGTCTGCGTGTTTGCCCGCAATGATTTCGATCGTTTCGCGCGCGAACACCCCGAACTGGAACACAAGCTGCTGGAACGCACGCTGGCCGAGCTTGACCGCACCCGCGCATGGATGATGCTGCTAGGCCGCAAGAGCGCGCCCGAAAAGATCGCCACGTTCCTGCTCGATATGTCGGATCGTCTGGCAGACAATGGCTGTATGGCGCATGCTGGCCCGGCGCGGCATTTCACCCTGCCATTTTCGCGCCAGCAAGTGGCAGACCTGCTGGGCCTGACCATCGAGACGGTGAGCCGCCAGTTCACCAAGCTGAAAAGCGACGGCGTGGTGGCGCTGCCGGGGCGGCGCGATGTCGAAATCCTCGATCGGGGCGCGTTGCAGGCGCTCGCGGGTTAGGCGGGGTCAAAGCCGCAAGGTGCTGCGATGGAGTGCGGCTCTGCTCGCGTTTCTAGGGGCTCCGTATGGTGCCCATGCCGATGAAGCAGCGGGCTTAGATTTTTCGCGCAATCACACCTTTGGCGGGTTCCACAGCGTGTTCGGCCAGCGCCGCGCTGATTTCGCGCCAGCCGAGTTTTACTCCGGCGTTATGATCGCATGGGGCGCCAATCCGACGTAGCCTTGCGCTGGTGGGCGATACTGGAACGGCTGCAATTGGAGCTTTGCGCCCCGTTGCTTGTGCAAAGGCGTTTCTGCGCGGACTATTCCATTTCGCCGGGCCCCATTTTGCCGGGCGATCCTTTGATAAACTGTGAGCCGGTCCAAAACAGGTGGCTACCAGCAATCTCGCAAATATTTCAGTTCTGCTTTCCTTTAGGTTCTATCAATATAATGTTTTATTTTTCAATTGTCTGAAAATTTACAGCCAATATCGAAGAGATTTTTGCAATATTGCGTTTAATAGAGTCGCGGTATCAATGGCATGTTTTCCGGGTGCCGAATCGATGGCACTTTCAGGAGGCCATCATGGCAATCGAATTTTTTCGTGTAGTCGGAATTTTCTTCAGCGAAGCCAATTTGACGGTGCCGGTCAACAGTAATAAAGAGGCGAGGGTTCTCGATATCATGGAGGCAGCGAAGCAGCAGGCTGCCGAGCGAGGGGTCACGTTCGCCTTCGAAACGTCCAATGCGCCGCAACAGTCGCTTGTTTCGTTTTACGTTCAGTATCCTGAAGGGTTCAAGAGCCCGAATGGCTTCCCCATCGATTACAAGGGCGGCGAGTATTTTCTTGCCGAGGACCTCAACGCGCGCCCTGCGTACCAAGTCTGGCAGTACTACGTGGCCGATAAGACGGGCGCACCGAGAAGAGGCGTGCACTTCCTGGAAAGCGAAAGTGCCGTGGTTCCCGATGGCGGATCGCTTACCTGGCGACTGGTTTCGGTGCTGGCTGAT
>JAIXYF010000471.1 GCA_027490345.1 Novosphingobium sp. | reverse complement strand
CGCATCGTCGCAAACCGCATCGTCGCAAAGGTGGAAGAATACGCGAACGATCCTGCCTCGCAGGCCAACGACATCACCGCCTTGAAGGGCCGCGAAGGCATCCGGTTGCGGGTTGGTGATTGGCGGGTGATGATGCACGACGGCGTGGTTCTCGCAGTTCTTGAAATTGGTCCACGCGGCGATGTTTATCGGTCAAGGAGTTCAGCATGGGCGAGATGATCACGATTCCGCTGGAAGACTACGAACGGCTCTGCGCTGCGTCGAACGAGCTTTCCGATCTGCGCGCCTATGATCGCGCCATGGCCGCGCTTGATGACGGCGACGACGAGCGCGTGCCTGCAGACTTTGCCAAGCGGCTGATCGCAGGTGAAAGCCCGCTTTGTGTCTGGCGGGAGCTGCGCGGGCTGGCGCAGGCCGAACTCGCGCGGATTTCTGGCGTTGGCCGTGTGCAGATCGTCAACATGGAAAAGGGCGTGCGCGGCGGATCGATTGCGACGATGAAAAAGCTGGCGGAGGCGCTGGGTGTTGCGATCGACGACCTGGTCTGAGTCTGAGCCTCAGCCTCCGCGCAACCGCTTCCGCAGCGCCAGCGCATAGATCACCAGCGCTGCGCCCGCGAACAGGAACCACTGCCCGGCATAGGCCAGGTGGTTGTTGGGAATGTCCTTGGGATCGGGCTGGGCGTTGGCTTGCAGGCCCCCCAGCGGGGGATCGGCGACAAGGCGCGGGCCGGGCGCGATCCAGCCCGTCACTACGCCGCCTGTCCACACGGGCGCCGCTGGGACGCGCGACCAACCCATCACGACCTGCTGCTGGCCGCCTTCGACGTCTTGGCAGGTCACAACATGAGCCAGCCCCGCTTCGCCCCGGGCATTGCGCCCGGAAACCATGGTCTGCCCGGTGGCACTGCGGCATTCGATGCGAGCGCGGTGATAGAGCGCGCGCTCGGTCTGCGGGGCCGTGCGCGGCCAGCGCACTTCGGCGCCCGAACCCTGCGCTGCTTCATAGCGCGCAAGCATCGCCTGCTTCTCGAGCAGGCGCTCCAGTTGCCACAGGCCAAGCCGGAGCATGACGCCCACCGCCGCCAGCACCAGCAGCGTCGGCACAATCGGAATGCGCTTCACGTCAGATCTCCTGCGGCCCGCAGCCGCGCCAGCAGCAAAGCCGCTTTCACCAATCGCAGCGCACCGACGATAGTGCCAGGCACGACCATGACGATCAGACCCAGCAGCACCCACAGCGGGGGACGCAGTGCCTCATCCAGCTTCAGCGCTCCTGCTATCAGCGCGAAGATCAGCGGCAGCAGGACGGCATAGAGCAAACGCCCGCGCGGCTCGAACTCGGCAAAGGCCAGCCCGCAGCCCTGGCACATGGGCGTGAAGGCTGCAGGCGCATCCCAAAGGCTGCGTGCGCCGCAGCGCGGGCACAAACCGAAAAGGGCAGCGCGGATCACTCCGCCCTGCCCTTTCGAAGCTTCATCCGAAGCCGTCACCGGATCACTCGATCGGCGCGCCCCAGCCGCCCCACACGTAGATGGCGACGAAGAGGAACAGCCACACCACGTCGACGAAGTGCCAGTACCACGCGGCCGCTTCGAAGCCGAAGTGCTGGCGCGGGGTGAAGTGGCCCGCATAGGCGCGCCACTGGCACACGGCGAGGAAGATGGTGCCGACGATCACGTGGAACCCGTGGAAGCCCGTCGCCATGTAGAACGCCGAACCATAGGTGTTCTCACCAAAGGGGAACGGGGCGTGCATGTATTCGTAGGCTTGAATCGCGCTGAACACGAGGCCGAGCGCGATGGTGGCCCACAGGCCCTGCTTCAGGCCTTCGCGGTTGCCGTTGATCAGCTCGTGGTGCGCCCAGGTCAGCGTGGTGCCCGAGCAGAGCAGGATCAGCGTGTTGAGCAGAGGCAGATCGAACGGATCCATCACCGCTTCGATGCCCTTGGGCGGCCAGGTGCCGCCAATGATCTCAACCGTATCGCTGGGGAACAGCGAGAAATCGAAGAAGGCCCAGAACCAGCCAACGAAGAACATCACTTCGGAGGCAATGAACAGGATCATGCCATAGCGCTGATGCAGCTGCACAACCGGCGTGTGATCGCCTGCATGGGCTTCCTTGATCACGTTGCCCCACCAAGAGAACATCGTGAGCGCGACGCCGAACACGCCGAGCATGAGCACAGCGAACCCGGCGGCCATCTTGTGCATGGACATCACGCCGCCAGTGGTCATCGTAAGCGCGGAAAACGCGCCGACGAGCGGCCAGATATCAGGCGGCAGAATATGGTAATCGTGGTTCTTGGTGCCGGCCATGATCGTTTCTTACACCCCCGTCAGCTTGGGACTTTGGCCAACCACGCCGCGCTGGGCACGATTCAGCCTGTTTGGACACGCCTTTATCGAGCCCTTGGGGCGCGGTCCAGTGGCTTTCCTACTTGTTTTTCAAGGGCAGTGGTGCGTTGCTGGCCGCGCTGCCGTCCGCCGCTTCCATGAATGTGTAGGACAGCGTGATTTCCGGTACGTCGCGCGCATTGGGGTCGTCCAGCATCGCGGGATCGACATAATAGATCACCGGCATGCGCACTTCCTCGCCCGGCTCAAGCCGCTGTTCGTTGAAACAGAAGCACTGGATCTTGTGGAAATAGGCACCGGTCTGCTCCGGCGTCACATTGAAGATCGCGCGGCCAATGATGGGCCGGGTGGAGGTGTTCTTCGCGGTGAAGAACGCCATCTTGCGTTCGCCGATGTGGCCGTCCTGCGTCACCTGTTCGGGGCGGAACTGCCAAGGCAAGCCCGAGGTGACATTGCCATCGAAGCGTACGGTGATCGGGCGGGCAGTGGTCTTGACCGCAGCCGCCTGCGCTTCGGTGGCGCGCATGGTCGTGCCGCCGAAGCCGGTTGCCTGGCAGAACATGCGGTAGAGCGGCACGGAAGCAAAGCCGAGGCTGAGCATGGCCAGCGCGCCGAATGTGGCCATACTGGCCACCTTGCGGTTGCGCCGGGCGGCAAGATCAAGCGCAGCGGCCATCAGGAATGGTCCGCCTGCCCAGCCTCTGCTTCGGCCCCTTGCGCGGGCGCGTGCGGCTGCTTGGCCGTGATCTTCACGATCGAAATCGAGAAGAACAGGAGCACCAGGAAGCCGAGGATCAGCCCCATCACCTTGTTGCGGGCCTTTTGGCGGGTGCGCAAAGCGGCCGTTTCAGCAGCGTTCAGCATGGGGCTATCGGAAGGCTGGATCATGATTGCAGACCATAAAGCGTCGCGAAGCGGTCGGCGACCAGCATCGCAAAGAGGATGAACAGATAGAAGATCGAATAGGCGAACAGACGCTTCTCCGGTTTCATGCCATCGCCGGGTGTGGCGGTGCGCAGCCCCACTCTGATCGACAGCCACAAGAACATGCCGCTCAGCAGGAAGGCAGCCAGTCCATAAAGCATGCCCGTACCGCCAATGAACCACGGAGCCATCGAAAGCGGCAGCAGGATGACCGCGTAAGCCAGAATTTGCCGCCGGGTTGAACGCTCGCCCGCCACGACCGGCATCATTGGTATTCCAGCTTTCGAATAATCGATCTGCACAAACAGGGCGAGTGCCCAGAAGTGCGGCGGGGTCCACATGAAGATGATGAGGAACAGCAGCACCGGCATCAGCGTGATATCGCCCGTCACCGCGACCCAGCCAATGAGCGGCGGGAATGCCCCTGCGCCGCCACCGATCACGATGTTCTGCGGCGTGCGCGGCTTGAGCCACACGGTGTAAATCCACGAATAGTAGAAGATCGAGAAGGCAAGGATCGCGGCGGCAAGCCAGCTGATCGCTATCCCCATGGTCATCACGGAAAGGCCCGAAAGCGCAAAGCCGAAATCGCGCGCCGACGTCCGGTCCATCCGGCCGCCGGGAATAGGCCGCCCGGCCGTGCGCTTCATCACCGCATCAAGATCGGCTTCCCACCACTGGTTGAGCGCCGCCGCGCCGCCCGCACCCACCGCGATGCACAGGATCGCAGTGAAGCCGAGCACCGGATGGATGCTCCCCGGCGCGGCGAGCATCCCGCAGATGGCCGTGAAGATGACCAGCCGCATCACGCCCGGCTTGGTCAGCGCAAAGAAATCGCGCCAGTCGGCAGGCATGATCAGGGCTTGGGGGTTCGCGGTTGTCATGATGGGCGGCCTATAGGCCCGGTTTACGCGCAGGGAAAGCAAAACGGCACAGGGCTTTGGGGCCAAACCCCATGCCGTGAATAGGCCGTGTTGGATCGTTTGGCTGCCTTCAAAGCAAAAGGGCCCCGGATCGCTCCGGAGCCCCTCTGTGTGGTTCAAGCCGAAACCAGATCAGTGCGCGTGCGCTTCCTCGATCACGGGGAGCGTTTCGAACTGGTGGAACGGCGGCGGGCTCGACAGCGTCCATTCCAGCGTGGTCGCGCCTTCGCCCCAGTAGTTGCCAGCAGCCTTCTTTCCGGCGACAAGCGAGTAACCGATGTTGATGAAGAAGATCAGCATCGAAAACGCCATCACCGAGTAGCCATAGCTGGCGATCGAGTTCCAGTACTCATAGGCCGGTGCATAATCCGGATAGCGGCGCGGCATGCCCTGAACCCCGAGGAAGTGCATCGGGAAGAAGATCATGTTCACACCGGCGAAGAAGATCCAGAAGTGGATGTGGCTGAGCAGTTCGCTGTGCATGCGGCCGCTCATCTTCGGGAACCAGTAGTAGAAACCCGCGAAGAGCGACGTCACGGCGCCCAGCGAGAGCACGTAGTGAAAGTGCGCTACAACGTAGTAGGTGTCCTGAAGGTTGTCGTCGATGCCGCCGTTGGCGAGCACCACGCCGGTCACGCCGCCAAGCGTGAACAGGAAGATGAAGCCGATTGCCCAGACCATCGGCGACTTGAACTCAAGGCTGCCGCCCCACATCGTCGCGATCCAAGAGAAGATCTTGAT
>JAIXYF010000145.1 GCA_027490345.1 Novosphingobium sp. | reverse complement strand
GCCGCTTGATGAGGAAAGAGGCGGCCTGAAGAATCTGCGCAGTGTGATAAGGGGATATTCTGTCTGCCGGCGGCCAATCTTTTCCTGGCAGCGAGGCAAGGGCAATCCATGCGAGGAAGCGGGCTACCCGATCAAAACACAAATTCTTATACGTCCGTGTGCCATCTGAAAATGCTGCAACTGCGTTGATCGCATCATTTTTGCCCTCTTGCTGAATGCGCACGAGCAGCACTAGGCATGGTCTGCCAACAGTTACACATGTGAACGGCAGTTTGGCGCAGACGGTGCGGGCGCTCGCATCGCGCCAATTGTGTTTCATTGCAGCACCCTGCAGGCCTGCTCCGTTCCGGCGCGGACCAGTGCCTAAATTCATGTTGCATTGCGGCACAAACCGTGCATATGCGTATCCGTGCGCTGGTCTCTATATATCTGAATTCACGGCACTTTATTCAGAGGGGTGATAATGCATTGCTCTGTTGACGAGTGCGGGGCACCATTGCTTGCGCAAGATTCTGCCCGACCGCAGCGCAGCACGGTCCGATCGGTCGCACCATGAAGAAAGTGCTGTTCGCGTTTCTTGCGACTGGTGTCATGCAGGTGTCGAGTTTCGCGAGCGGCGTCATGCTGGCTCGGATGCTGAGCCCATCGCTGCGAGGCGAAGTGGCTCAGGTCATCGCGTGGTTCAGTTTTATCGTGCCGGTCATGATGCTTGGCATCAACGACAGCGTGGCCTATTTTCGTTCGCGCAATCCGGCCGAGGGTACAGCCGTGCTCGCCGGAGCCTTTCTGTTGTCGGTGCCGTTCATTCTCGTCGCTACCCTCATGTGCATCGCCGTGATCCTGACGATCTTTTCCACGAGCAGCGCGCTGGCGATCAGCGGTGCCTGGCTGTTTCTGTTCTACGCACCGTTCTACCAGTGGCAGCAGATTTTCTACTCCTACTTTCAGGCCGGTGCGCGCCCGTTGGTCTGGACGATTGCGCGCGTCCTGCCAGGCCTTGTCTACATCAGCGGCCTCTTTCTGGTCTGGTACGGCGGCCATGCCTCGCCGGTGAATATCATCGCGGCGAACGTGATCAGTCTCGCGGTCACGTTGGTGGTCTGCGCGGGGATAGTCCTGCGGTCAGGCGAGCCGTTCAAGGTGCCCGGACGCGAGCTTATCGGCCGGGTCTTCCGCTTTGGCGTGCCAGTGATCTTCCAGCGCATTGCGATTGTGTGCCGCGACAATTTGGACCGCATGATCCTGCCGTTCTTCGTGACCGCCAGCGATCTGGGGTACTATGTTGTCGCCGCATCGATTTCTTATTTGATCTACGTGGTCGGCATGACGATCGATCTGGTCGGCTTCCCGGCGATGGCTGCGATAAAGGACAGCGATGCGCGCCGCCGCCTTGCCGAACTGTGCATTTCGATGACCTTGGCCATGCTGATTATCCTGGTGACCTGCTTCGCCTTCGTGATCGAGCCGCTGGTCCTGCTTTTGTTCGGCAAGAATTATGCGGCGTCGACCGCGCTTGCGCCCTGGTTCCTGATCGCGGGCGCAGCGCAAGCGCTCCGGATCGTCGTGGGCGGGGCGTTCAAGGCTTTCAATCTGAGTGGGCAGATGATGCGGTTCGAATTTGTCGGCTCGGTCATCATGCTGGCCGTTCTTATCGGCGCGGGAGCGCACTTCGGCGTGTTCGCTGGCGTTTTGGCCCATATCATCAGTGCCTTCGTTTCCTTGGCCATTGCGCTTTATGGAGCGGTGCGGACACTCAAGCTTTCGCTGAGACGGATGCTATTGCCGAGCAAATCTAACATCGTACTGATGTGGTCCATCCTGTTGCGCAATTTCAGGCCGGCTGACGCGACCAAAGGGAGCCCGACGTGATCATCGATCTGGAACAGGACGCCGCGGGCGAGCGCTTCGATTGCGACATCGCGATTGTTGGTGCGGGCGCTGTCGGCATCACGATGGCAGTCGAGCTCGCCAGCGCCGGCGCGGATGTGCTGCTGATCGAGGCAGGCGGCGAACGGCTGGAATCGGCAAGCCAGGCGCTCTACCTTGCTGCGCAGTCCGTCGGCCATCCGCTACCTGGATTGCATGAAGGTCGCTATCGCCTGCTCGGCGGCACCACCAATTTCTGGGGCGGGCAACTGGTTCCGTTCGATCCGGTCGTCTTCGAGCAGCGTGACTGGCTGCCCTATAGCGGCTGGCCGGTCGCGCACGACGAGGTTGCGCCCTTTTACGAGCGGGTGTTCGATGTGCTTGGCCTTGGCTGCCTGCGCACCGATGCGGAAGTATGGCAACGCCTTGCAGTCGATCCGCCCACGCTTCGCGAAGGGCTGGAGCTCTTCATGACCCGGTGGCTGCCAAATCCCATCCTGCCCCAGGTCTTCGCCAAGCAGCTGCGCGAAGGCGCTTTCCGAACGCTTGTGCACGCCAATGTCACGCAGATCACCCCGGCGGCAGAGCCGGGCGCTATGAACAGTCTGGCTGTTCGCACACTGGGCGGCAAATCGGCGACCATTTCCGCGCGGCGG
>JAIXYF010000139.1 GCA_027490345.1 Novosphingobium sp. | reverse complement strand
CGACATAGGCATCGTTCGTTCCGGCCGTGCGCCAGGGGTTGCCGCCCTGCGAAGGGGTGATCGCCGGATTGGCATAGCCGTTCCCGGTGGTGCCCACCGTGCCCCAATAAGCGCATGGCGTGTTGGGGCCGAGGAATTCGCCCTGGAACTGCGCATTCGGGCAAGTCGGCTCCAGCGAATAAAGCCCGGCCTGCCGCTCGCGGTCCGCCTGCGTGTAGCGCACCGTCAGCTTGGCCTTGAAATCTGCGCTCGGCTTCCACAGCAGGATGCCGCGCAGCGCCCAGTGATTGTCTGCGCCGCGATCCGGCTGGCCCGGAGTGATGTTTTTGATATAGCCATCATCGCGCGTGTACTGGCCCGAAACGCGCGCCGTCAGCGTGTCCGACAGCGCGCCCGAAAGCGCGCCTTCCACGATCGACTGATTGAAGCTGCCGTATGTGCCCGAGATATAGCCATCGAGCTGCTCGGTCGGCTGCGCGGAAAGGAACTGCACCGCGCCGCCGGTGGCATTGCGGCCAAACAGCGTACCCTGCGGCCCGCGCAGCGCTTCCACCCGCGCCAGATCGAACACCGGGAAGCTCGCGGCCGTGATCGAGGAGGTATAGGCATCATCCTGATAGACCGCGACCGGCGGTTCCTGCTGATCGCCGTAGTCGTTCTGCGAGACGCCGCGAATGTTGTAGACCACCTGGCTTGAACCATAGGCGTTGAACTTGAGGTTCGGGATCGCGCGGACAACATCGGTCGCGTTGACGATGTTGAGCGACTTGATTTCCTTGGCGCTGAGCACGCTGACCGCGATGCCGACGTCATTCAGCTTCTGCTCGCGGCGCTGCGCGGTGACGACGATCTCGCCCGTTTCAGGAGCCATCGCAGCTTCGGCGCTCTGCGCATCCTGCGCCGTGGCAGGAGCGGCCAGCAGGCCCAGCGTGATGGCCGCAAGGGCCGTGCCCGCCTGCATCGCGCGGCGCCCCGCGTGCATCGCACAGTGCATGGTGTTCGTTTCCGTCATCATCATGGTCTTTCTCCCCGAAGAACAGCGTCCCTCTCGCTTCTCCAGAAGTGCGAGGACTGCCTCAAGGGCGGAATACGCGCAAGCGCGTGTACCGGGCGCGCTCACGAAGTTTGCCGCCCGGTGCATAACTGCAACAAACAATTCAGAGACTTAGCTTGGGTCCGCCCCGATCCTAATGTCTAATAGTATCCATTAGATATCAGAATGTTTAAGCTACCCCTCCAGAAACAGCTCCGCCGCAGCGTCGATGATCGCATCGGCATCGAGCCGATAGGTGCGGTAAAGGTCGGGCAGATCGCCCGTCTGGCCAAACCGGTCGACCCCCAGCGGGCTCACCCGCATGCCCTTTACCGCACCCAGCCATGAGAGCGCGGAAGGCGAACCGTCGATCACCGTCACCAGCCCCGCCCCCGGCGCCAGCGCGCTCAGCAGGGTTTCGATATGGCTCGGCTCGGGCTTTGTGCCCGCTTCGGACCGGGTCCAGCGCGCCGCACGCCGCGCCGACCAGCCCCGGTGCAGCAAATCGGGCGAGGTCACATTGAGCAGGCCGAGCCCCGGCAGATCCTCGCGCAGCGTCTCCCACGCTGCCAAAGCCTCCGGCGCAATGGCGCCGGTAAACACGATCGCCGCTTCCGCGCCCGGTGCCGGGCACTTGAGCCAGTAAGCGCCCTTCAGCGCAACGGCTTCCCAGCTCTCATCCTCGCGCACAACTTGCGGGATCGCGCGCGTGCTCAGGCGCAAATAGACAGACGCGCCATCAGGCTTTTGCATATGATCAAAGGCATGGCGCATCATCAGCGCCACTTCATCGGCAAAGGCGGGCTCGAAATAATCGAGGTTAGGCTGCCCCATCCCGATCAGCGGCGTGTTGATCGATTGGTGCGCCCCGCCTTCCGCGCCCAGCGTCAGGCCCGAAGGCGTGCCCACCAGCAGGAACCGCGCATCCTGATAACAGCCATAGTTCAGCGCATCGAGTCCGCGCGCGATAAACGGATCATAGACCGTGCCGACCGGCAGCAGCCGCGTGCCGAAGTGCTGCGCTGAAAGCCCGAAGGCCGCCAGCACAAGGAAAAAGTTAGTCTCGGCAATCCCCAGTTCGACATGCTGCCCGGCCGCATTGCCCACCCATTTCTGCGCCGAAGGAATGCGCGCCGCCTGAAACACGTCTTTCAGTTCGCTGCGGCGGAACAGCCCGCGCCGGTTGACGAAACCGCCCAGGTTGGTGGTCTGCGTCACATCGGGCGCGGTCGTCACAATCCGGTCGCCCAGCGCATCGCCGGGCCGGGCAAGGTCCATCAAGATGCGCCCGAAGGCGCTTTGCGTCGATTGCTCGTCTCCTTCTGGCACCGGCAGCCGCGCGGGCACGGGAACGGCAGGCGGGCTATGCTCGGCAGGCTTCACCGCCAGCGCGCTGCGCTCTACGAGGGCCTGCAATTGCGCCGCAACATTATCACCCAGCCCGGCCCACGGCTCCCATTCCGATCCTTCGGCAATGCCCATGCTCGCCCGCAGACTATCGATCTGCGCGGTGTTCATCATGCCCGAATGGTTATCCTTGTGGCCCGCCAGCGGCAGGCCATAGCCCTTGACGGTATAGGCAATGAACAGCGTCGGCTTGTCGTCGTCGGCCTGCGCAAAAGCTTCGATCAGCGTTTCGGCGCAGTGACCGCCAAGGTTGGTCATCAGCTGTGCCAGCGCGATATCGTCAAAGCTCTCGATCAGCGCGCGGGTCGTGAGCAGCGTACCCAGATCCTGCATCAGCCGCTCGCGCCAAGCCGAACCGCCCTGATAGGTCAGCGCGGCGAACTCGGCATTGGGGCAATTGTCGATCCAGTCTTCCAGCGCCGCGCCGCCGGCCTGCGCAAACACCGCCTTT